>CBFGLP010001232.1:0-16620 GCA_965649595.1 uncultured Myxococcales bacterium
GTCTTGCCGAGGCCCATGTCGTCGGCCAGCAGCGCGCCGAGCTCCGCGTCGCGCAGGAACACCAGCCAGTCGACGCCGCGGCGCTGGTAGTCGCGCAGCTCGGCGTTCAGATCGCTCGGCAACGCGGCGGTGGGGATGTGGTCGAACTCGCCGACCAGCGCGCGCAGGCGCTCGAACCCGGGCGGCGGCGCCTCGTCGAGCGCGGTGGCCAGCTCGGCGAGATCGAAGAGCGTCGCCTTGCGAGCGGCTTTCCCGGCCTCGGCCGTCGCCTCGCGGGCAGCGAGCAGATCGGCGACCAGGTGGCCGTGCCGCTGCATGAACTCGACGGGGATCCGGCCGAAGCCGCCGCCGAGCAGCGGCGCGAACTCTTCGCCTTGCTGCCACGCGCGCACGACCGCGGCCGCGTCGGCCCTTCGGAAGCGACGGCGACGTCCCGGCCGATCGAGCGGGTGCACGTCATCGTCGAGCGAGCCGAACTCGTCGGTCTCGTCGAACCACGCCGGATCGAAGTCTTGGTCCTCGGGCGTGAAGAGCAGATCGAATTGCCCGTCATCACGCACGCGCAGGTGCGGAGCCAGAGCCCCGGCTGCGAAGAACTGCTCGTGCGCCTCGCCGGTCAGATCGATGTCGCGCTGATCAGCGTCGAGCGTCGCGGCCAGCTCGATCGCCTCGCTCGCGCCGAGGTTCTTGCGCACGCCCGGCTCGAGATCGAAGCGGTCGCGCAACCGCTGACGGAGCAGCTTCTCCAGCCGAGTGTCGCGCTCGGGCAGCTCTTGCTCGCCGCCGGGCTTGCGCGCGCGCTCGAGCAAGGTGAGCCGATCCCCGTCGACGCGCGCGATCGGTGGATCGCCGTACACGATCGTCGGCAGCACCTGCAGCACGTCGCCCTCGCGGGCAGTGGCCAGGTGCACGCGCGGGCGCATCTTCTTTCCGCCGGGCAGGTTCGGCGTATCGATCGCGACCGGCAGGTGCTTGCGGACATCCGGGAGGACCTGTCCGACCAGCACGCCCACGTCGCGCGGCTCGAACACCCGACCCTTGCGCAGCTCCTCGAAGCGGGCGGGCGCGAGCCCGTGCCCGCCGATCGGGTGGAGCACGCGACCTCGCCGAAACGCGCCGTTCTCGAACAGCTCGGTGATCTCGGGATCCTGCTCGATCCGGGCCAGGAAGTAGCCCTCACGAGGCTCGGTCACGCGCAGGCGCATGCCGGCCGAAGGCTCGCCGAGCTCGACCTCACGATCATCGAGCTTCACGTCGGCGACCTTGCGCAGGTACTCGATCACCGGCGCCATCAGCTTGGCCGGGATCGTTGCGACGACCGCCTCACCGAAGCGCTCCTCGAAGTCGCGGTCGGCCTGGTCGCTCGTGAAGCCGGGGAATTGCTTGGCGAGCTTGCGCTCGAACTTCTTGAGCGGACCAGGCAGCTTCTGCTCCCCGTCCGCGCTGATGAGCATGCGACGGATCTTGATCGGGCCCTTGCGCGAGTCGAGCCGATACCCGACGTGCGCGGACGAGCCAGCCGTCTTCGGAGCGAAAGGGTCCTCGTTGCGCTCGCGGGCTTGCTTCAAGAACAGCGCCGCCGCGGCCACGTGCTCGCACGCGTCGGTCCGAGCGTCGCAGTCGCAGTCCCAGTCACCCTCGTCGGGCTGGAGGGTGACGGTCTGGGCTGGCAGGCCTGGCTTGGTCTCGACACGAAAGTCCAGCTCGTCGCCGCGCATGCGAAGCGCGTGCACCTGACCTTCGCGCGCAGCCTTGACCGCGCGAGTCCACTGCGCCGGGGTGCAGCCTTCGCGGATGGACTCGAGGAACCCCTCCACCGGCGCCGGACATAGTCCGCGAGCGCCCGCAGGGCAAATGCGGAAGATCCGCGAAACGTTGCTCGGCAGACGCGCGCGGTTGGGCCGCTGGAGCGGACGAGCTCGACATGTCACAGTCCCGCCCGCATGAGTGTCCCCAGTCTGGAGGTCGTGGTTATCGGGGCCGGTGTTGCTGGCCTGAGCTGCGCGTCCCTGCTCGCCGAGGCGGGCATCGGGGTCGAGATCTGGACGGCCGCCTTGCCCGAGCACACCACCTCGAGCGTGGCGGCAGCGTTTTGGTCCCCCTATTTAGTCGAGCCGCTCGAGCGGGTGCTCCCGTGGGCGATGGTCAGCTATCGACGCTTCGCCACGCTCGTAGCCGATCCCGGCACCGGGGTGATCTGGCGCGAGGCCCTCGAGGTGTTCCCGGAGCCGGTTCCCGATCCGACCTGGGCGAATGATGTCGATGAGTTTCGCCCGGCTCGGCCCGACGAGCTGCCGCCCGGGCATGGCTACGGGTACTTCTTCACTGGACCGGTCATCGACATGTCGATGTATCTGCCTTGGTTGCTCGCCCACGTGCGGGCTCAGGGCGTCCGCGTGATCGAGCGCCGCCTCGACACCCTCGCGCCCGCGTTGGCGGCGTCGAAGGTGGTCGTCAACACCACCGGCCTCGGCGCGCGCGAGCTGGTCGGTGACACGCGGGTCTTTCCGGTCCGCGGTCAGGTGCTGCTCCGCGAGCAGGTCGGGCTCGAGCGGGTGATGAGCTACGAGAACGGGCCGGGGGGGATCACCTACATCGTCCCGCGCGGACGCGACGTGATCCTCGGCGGGGTTGCCGATGTGCACGTCGAGGACCTCGACGAGAACCCCGAACAGACCAAGTCGATCGCCGAACGCTGCGAACAGCTCGAGCCGCGCCTGCGTAGCGCCCGTCCGCTCGGCGTGCGTGTCGGTCTACGGCCCTGCCGCGACGCCGTCCGGCTCGAGGCCGAGACGATCGAAGGTCGCGTCGTCGTGCACGACTACGGCCACGGCGGTGGCGGGGTCACGCTCTCGTGGGGCTGCGCCGAGGAGGTCCGCTCGCTGGTCCTCGACGCCATTGCGACCGCTTCGTCAGCCGCCCGCGGCTGAAGGGTGATCAGTCGTGCCAGGTCTCGGCCTCGAGCGAGACCAGCGTGTAGGTGTTCTGTCCGTGGTTGTGCACGTGCAGGATCAGCTCGGCGCCAGCCGGAGCGGTCAGCGGCGACACGAACACCTCGTCCTGCCACACCCGCGCCTGTGCGGCCGTGCCATCGCCAGGGATCTCGATCACCTGCTCCCACAGCAGCGTGTCTTCGACCAAGATCGCGACGTGGGCCTGCGCCGGCTCGGGGGCGACCAGGTTGAAGTGATAGAAGTTCAGCCGGATGTGGGCGCCAGCTTCGATCGCTACGAGCGTCGGCTGGCGCAGCGCGGCGTAGTTGCAGTAGTTCGTGTCGATCTCGAGCTTGGGCTCACCCACCTGATCCTCGACGTACCACCCCGCGATTCCACACTCGATCGTCGCTGGTCGATGCGACGCGAGCGGATCGTCGGTCTCTGGGAGCACCTCCCAGGCGTGGTGATCGATCAGTGAGACGAACTCGCCCGGTGGTTGCGGCTCTGTGTCGTCGGTGCAACCGAACCCTGCCCAACTCACGAGTACCAGTGCCAGAATTCGTAGCATCCCTCGGCAGATCCGAGCTCGAACACGGCGGCTCACGGACAAGGGCACGGTCGAGAGCATATTCGGAATTCACGCGCGCAGCCACGCACCTTTATAGTGGGCGCCGCGTGTCCCTGACGATATCGGTCCCTTTGCGAGTCGCGCTTTCTCGTTTGCCCTTGTTCGTCGCGGTCTTTGCCGTGTCGGCGTGCAGCGACGAAGCGCCGGCTTCCGACGAGACAGACGCGAACGGGAGCGGGAGCGAGGGCGATTCGAGCAGTGACGCCGACACTGCCGACACCGCCGACACTCTCGACAGCGCCGACGAGACCGGTGAGCCGCTCGCTCCCACGTGGCATCAGGACGTCGCGCCCTTGGTGGTCGGGCACTGTGGCACCTGTCATCGCGACGGTGGCATCGCTCCGTTCTCGCTCGACAGCTACGAGCAAGCGGCGGCGTGGTCCAGCCTGGCGATCGAGGCGATCGAGCGTGGCGACATGCCGCCTTGGGGCCAGGCCAACACCGACGAGTGCCAGCCTCGACACGGCTTCGCCGACGATCCGCGGCTGAGCGAGGACGAGCTCGCGCTGCTGCACGCGTGGCTCGACGCGGGCACGCCCGAGGGTGACCCGAACAGCGCGGCGCCGCTGCCCGAGCTGGCTTCGCTCGAGCTCGAGGACGCGGACCTGCGCATCGAGATACCCGCGCCGATCACGATCAGCCCCGGCAGCGATCAGTTCTGGTGCTTCGTGGTCGACCCCGGCTTCACGACTACCGAGTTCATCGACGCCGTGCAGATCGACCCCGGCAACGACGCGATCGTCCACCACGTGCTGATCTACGTCGATGAGACCGGCGAGTCGGTCGAGCTCGCCGGCGACGACGGTCGCTACGAGTGCTTTGGTGGGCCGAACCTGTCCGAGCCGCGCCTGCTCGGCGCGTGGGCGCCCGGGGCCTTGCCCTCCGTGACCCCCGAGGGCGTTGCGATGGACATCCCCGCTGGCGCCAAGCTGGTGATGAACGTCCACTATCACCCGACGGGAGCCGAGGCGGTCGACAGCGACACCGCGATCGAGCTGCGCTTCGCCGATGGGGCCCCGCAGTACCTCGGTCAGCTCGCGCTGATCGGCAACTTCGACGGCTCGCTCGGCGGCGGCATGGGCCTGCTGCCTGGTCCCAACGATCAGGGCGACACGCCCGAGTTCCGGATCCCCGCGGGGGCTAGCAACCACACCGAGGAGATGAAAGTCCGGCTGCCCGGTGAGGTGCCCGAGATCAAGCTCTGGCAGGTCAGCTCGCACATGCACTACGTCGGCACCGACATGATCATCGGCATCGATCGGGCCGAGCCCGAGCCCGGCACGGGCATCGATCAGGAGTGCCTGGTCCAGACCCCCAACTACGACTTCAACTGGCAGCGCGGCTATCCCTACGACGCCCCGCTGGATCTGGTCCCGACGGCGCGGGCGGGTGATGTGATCTACATGCGCTGCACCTACGACAACAGCATGAGCAATCCGCACGTAGTCGAGGCCCTGGCCGAGCAGGGGCTCGATGCACCCGTCGACGTGTTCTTGGGCGAAGAGACGCTCGACGAGATGTGCCTGGGCGTGTTCGGGGTCGCGTACTCGATCCTTCCCTGAGCGGCAGCAAAACCCGCAAGTCACGCAGGGGGGCGCTGGGATATCTTCACCGCGATGATTACGACCCGGATCCCCCGCGTGCTCTCGAACCTCGCTCTGCTCGGTGTCCTTGCCCTCGCCCTCGCGCCGCTCGGCTGCGATGGCGGTGACGATGGTGACGATGAAGTCGCCGAGGAGACCGATGGCACGGAGTCGGCCGATACGATGGACACTGCCGATACTGGACCGGACCTCGAGAACGGCCAGACCATCCATGATGGCCTGTGCGCGATCCAGGGCTGTCACGGCGCGACCGACACGATCAAGCTGTCCGAGCGCGTGCCCACCCTCGATGACACAGCGCTCGAGGAGCAGATCCGCACTGGTGGCAACGGCATGCCCGCGTTCAGCGAGAGCCAGATCTCGGCCGAGGACATGGTCGATCTGATCGCCTACCTGCGCGACCTCTACGGCTGAGCAGCAGCAAGTCCCATGCGAGCGTGGGCGCTCGGGCGCCCACGCCATTGTCCGCCCAGGCGATCGTGACCGGCTGTCACTTCACGACGACCGTGCCATCCTTTTGGAGATCGACGACAATTGGTCCTTTGCTCGGAATCACCACATCGTCGCCGCTCTCCAATAAACCGTTCTCGTTGGTGCGATACTTCAGCGGGTAGCGGCCTGGCTCGAGCCTGAGATCAATCGAGGATCGTTTTCCTCGCTGGATCACATAGTTCTTGCCCGCGAGCTCGATCTCGACCCAGAACTTGTGGCCGGACGCGGTGAGCCTTATGGGTACGAGCGCAGGTTGGGCCTTGATGTCGCGCTTTTGGGGCGGCTGAGGCTCGAGCTCGGGCACCTGCGTCTCGATTACCGGTGGCTTGGGCTCTGACGTCGACGTCCGCGGTGACTCCGGCTGCACCGACGGGGGGTTGTCGCGCGATGCCGGCTCGGTGATTGCTACATCCGCGGCTTCGAGGTCGGCGCGCGTGGGCTCCTGGTCGTCGTCGCTCCACCAGCCCAGCCACGCGCCGATCCCAAATATGCCGAGGCCAGCGCCAGCCAACACCAGCCCCAAGGCGAGCAGGCGCGCCTTGGTAGGAACGACTGGCGCCGCGACCCCCTCGGGTCGGTCGTTCGGTGACGTGCCGGAATCAAGCTGACCGATGTTGGCGGGCTCCGAGTTGCTGCCGGAGGAGGGGGTGGGGCTCTCGACGCGAGGCGCGGTCAGAACCTCGGTCGCCACGACACCAGTGCGCGCTGCGTCGTCGGCGACGAAGCGGCGCACGAGCTCTTCGAGGTCGAACCTCAGGTCGCGATATCCAGGCCAACAAGTCAGCTGACGATATGCCTCGCGCGCCGAGGGCAGGCGGTCCTCGACCTTCACTGCCAAGAGCTTTGCCCTCAGCGCTTCGAGCTCGGCGGGCACCTGCTCGCGGCCGAGCGGTTCGAACTCCCCGCGCAAGCTCATCCCCATTAGGTGAGCGTCGTTGGCGCGAGCGGTGTGGCGGAATTTTCGGCCGTCGAGCAGCTCATGCAGGATGGCTCCCGCTGCGAATAGATCGATCGTTGGCCGACGGTCGCCCTGGAGCTGCTCGGGCGCCATGTAGCGGAGCTTGCCCTTGACGAACAAGCCGCTCGTCTCCTCGGTGCTCATCCGCGCGATGCCGAAGTCCATCAACTTGACCTCGCCGGTGACCGAGATCATGACATTTTGCGGCGATACATCGCGATGCACTACCGTGCGGCGCTCGCCAGCGAAGACGTAGTCGTGCGCGTAGATCAGCGCTTTGAGCACCTCCCCGAAGATGTATGCGGCGAGCTCGAAGGACAGCTGCTCGTTCGCGGCTCGCAAGTGTGCGTTGAGCTGATCGAGGTTGAGCCCGTCGACCCACTCCATCGCCATATAGCAGCTGCCGGCATCCTCGCCGACGTCGAACACCTGCACGATATTGGAGCTGTTGAGCTGCGTCGAGAGGCGAGCCTCGTCGATGAACATGCGGCGGAAGTGGGCATCCTCGATCCGATGCGGAGCGAGCAACTTGAGCGCCACGAGCTTCGATACGCCGCCGAGGCCGCTACGCTCGGCCATCCACACCTCGCCCATGCCTCCGGCCCCGAGCCGACGCAAAAGGCGATAGGGGCCAATCTGCTTCATGGGGGGCGATCCCGCCGGGCCCGACGGGGGTATCATCTGATCTAGCACGTTGACCCAAAGCTGATTGCATGAGGGTCAGTGGCGTGCAACGATCCATTAGGTGTCAGGTTGGGACAGCGACACGATCACGCTCGTCAGCCTGCTCGGGGCCGCTATGTGCCTCGGTCTCGCGGTGTTGGTGTGGAGGTGTAAAGTCATACCTCGACACGAACGCCTGTCCGAAGTGACCGAGGTCGTACCGCCGCGGGGTGGAACGGTGCTGGTCCCTCGGCAAGAGCGTACGGCGATTTTACCTCCCTATCCGAGCGAGCGAACAGCGCTGGGAATGCCATCGTTCGCGGAGCACAAATCTACGCCGGACTCGAGGCCGGCGACGGAATCGACCGAGTTTCTGTCGATGGACGAGATGATTGGGGGTGACCATCGGTCGGAGCGAGGCTAGGTCAGCGGCGTCGCGGCCGGGTATCCCTTCGTCGACCGCCTCGAGTCACGCATGCAGGCGCTGATCCTAACATTCTTGCTCGCTGCGAGCCTCGGTGCTGCGGGTCCGAGTGAAGACGCATATTCGCGAGCGGTCGAAAATCTCGGCGTGGCGATCGATGCCGTTGGCGAGGTCGATTCGAAAGCCGCGAGCGCCGCGCTCAAACTGGCGATCGCAGCCGTCCTGAGTCATCCCGTGGCGCTGAGGGGTGACCCTTCGACGCTCGAGCAGATCACCCGCGCTCGACTGCACCTCGTCTGGTGCTACCTGGATCTCGACGATCAGGTCACCGCGAACGCGGCGATGGATTCGGCGATCCGATCGATGGCCGGCACGGCGCTGCCGATGAACGAGCCGGGCCTGGGAACGGTGCTGCGACCGGTCTATGACGAGCGCTTGCGGGCCTTGCAGGCGGCCGGCACGGCCACGATCGACGTCGACTGCAAGGTTCGCTGCGAGGTCCTGGTCGAGGGGCACCGCTCGCCGAACCCGACTAATCCGCTCTTTCTCGGTGACTACCAGATCTGGATCTTGGCCCGCGACGGCAGCGTGGCCCCCCAGCGATATGCCGTGTCGCTCGAGCAACCTGGGCAAGTCGTGTCGCTCGTGTTCGAGGAGGGTGCGGAGGGGGAGGGGTCCACCGATGGCCCCGCGATCACGGCACCGTCCGCGTCTGGGCGAGACGAGCCCCGTCAGCGCGACTCAAAGCGCATGCTCCCACGCTGGGCCGAGGCGCTGACCATGGTTGCCGGTGTCGGTGTGCTCGCTGCGGGCGCCGCGTTGACGGCCATCGACGGTAAGTGCACGGGCGGGGGGGACATCTATACTTGCCTACGAGTGTGGGAAAACCAGCCTCAAGGGTACGCGCTGATCGGCCTGGGCGCGGCGCTGGTCATCACCTCCGGGGTGATGCTCACGATCGATGAGGTTCGCGTTGGCAACGAGAAACATCGACAGGCGATGCTGACCTGGACATTCAGGTTCTGAGGGAACCCGGATCTTGGGGGCGCGGGTATGCCAAGGGAGCAACAATTCGAGACCGCTGAGTGGGCTAGCATAATGTTGGCCGGGTGGATCATGTCGGGGTGTGGAACCGAGCCAAATCCGAATCTGACGGCGGGTGCGGATGCGAGCGAGACGGAGTCGAATGACTCGCGCGCGGACGCGGGGGCGAGCTCCAGCGATGGTGAGGGCGACACTATCGACGACGGGGATGGCGATACCCCAGGCGAACCCGAGTCATCGTCGACCGGCGACACCTGCGAGGTCGATCCCGAGTCGTGCCCGCAGGAGATCGCGTGCGAGGGCAAGAAGCCCAACGTGCTCTTCGTCTTGGACTATTCGACGTCCATGAACCAGATCTGGGAGAACGATCAGACCCGCTGGGAGCTGACCACCGCGGTGCTCGGGCGGTTGACCCAGCCTGGTAGCAAGCTCAGCCACAACGCTCATGTCGCGCTGATCCGATTTGGTCATGACCCGGACCCGGACAATTGGGGCACGGAGATACCGGGTGATGGCTCGGGGCTCAGGGACGGAAGCGTGCTCGATGTGCCCTGGTATGATGCTGACGCCAAAGACGCCCCTTGGTACGAATGTAATGGTGGCGCGATCACATCAGCGCTCGTCGGGGCGGGGCCGCCGATGATGGGTAATTTGGATGGCATTGAGGCTTGGGTCAAAGGTGCGATGGTTCGGGCGAAGGGGGTCGTCTCCATGAGCAAGGATGTCCATCCGGAAGACGAGTGGCAGCGCCCTCACTTTATCGTCTTGCTGATCGACGGAGTGTGGACGAACGAAGATGGCAAAAAGCCGCTTGCTCCGGTTGAGCAAGACCCCAAGTTCATGGCGGCCTATCTATGGGAGAACCTGGACACTCGGACTCATGTGGTTACGATCGGCGACGAGCCAGCCGAGACGGTCGCCGACGAAATCGCGAATGCCGGTGGCACCGGCCAAGCTCTCGACGGCGACACTCCGCAGCTGCTCGAGCAGGCGCTCTTGGATATCATCGACGAGAACGTCGTAGATATCTGCTGCACGATGGGCTATTGATCCTAACTCGAAGTGACAGTCAATCGTCCCTGCGACCTCGTCGACCCGGTCGAACCAGCAGCCAGAGCCCGAGCAGCGCGAACAGCCCATTGGTGCTGGCTCGGACGCTCGTGCAGCCTCCAGCGTCGCTGGTCTGTCCATCCGTGGGCCCGGACTCGTCGACATCATCGGTTCCGGCCTCGCTCGTCGGCCCTTCGCCGGTTTCCTCTCCATCGACTCCGACCAACATGATGATCGGCTCCGACGACCCCTGGTTGCCGCGCCAGTCCTCCGCGACTACCTGCAGCTGCCAGCTCCCCGCGGCCAGCTGCACACCGGAGAACCCCCAGGGCGCCTCGGAGTCGCTGCCGACCTGCTGGTCTCCGATTAGCAGCGACACCTCCCGGACACCCGAGCCGCCGCGATCGTCGGCCACGATCACGATGTCGAAGGGCTCTGCGACTCCGAGCGCGCTGCCGTCGAGCGGTGAAGCGATCGCTACCGTCGGCGCCTGCGTGTCTGCTTCGCTGCCGAAGCTCGGTCCACAGCTGCTCGACTTCGCCGCGGTTGGCCCCACGCAGCCGAGCTGCCAGTCCCCGCGCAGGCTCGCGGGATCCAGCGCCGCCCCCTCGCACTGCGGGCCCGGATTCCAGGTCCCGTCAGCGTCGTGGCAGGGCGTCAGATCGATGCCAGTCTGCGCCTCCGCCCAGCCGATCATCGAGTGCATCGTCACGTAGGTGACGTCGCCTTCGCAGGTCTGCCCGCCCGACACGATCCCGAACGCTCGCCAGCTCCCGTCGCCGAGCTGCACGAAGGCCGAGCCGCCGGAGTCACCCGCACACGCGGCGGTCCCCTCGGCGCCGAGCAGCACGACCTCACCCGCGCTCGGGCTGCTGACGATCGTGCTCGCCCAATGCTTGATGCCGCTCAGATCGTCCGAGCTCGCGCCGAAGCCCGCGATCACGACCGGCTCACCTTGAACCAGCCGAGCCGTCTCGCAGCCCATCAGCGGAGGCGTCGGCGGGACATCGTCGATCGGCTCGACGAGCAGGCAGTAGGCGTAATCCCACGGTCCGAGGTTGCCGGTCGCCGCCGGGTTGGCCAGGCAGTGATCGACAGCGACCTCGCGGCTCGGCTCGAACACGCTCTCGCCGAGCTGGATCGTCGCGGGCCCGGGGCCATCGCCGATACAGTGGGCCGCGGTCAGCACGACGCGCGGGTGGACCAGCGTGCCCGAGCAGAGCGCTTGCCCGTTGAAGAGCCCGACCGCCGTCGGCCATTGGCAGGGCTGTGCCGGCACGCCGCCATGGATCACGGGATCCTCGGGGAGCTGGGCAGGCTCGACTGGTGGCTGCCCGGCCAGCAGAAGCCGCGCGACGATCGTGCCGATCCCGATCACTTCGCGGCTCCGCGGGAGAACAGGATCATGTAGTTCTCCTCGAACTCGAGCCCCTGCGCCGCTCCGATCTCCCGCTCGTACACGAACCCGGCCGCCTCGACCTCGTCTATCACCGTCTGCTTGTCCGCGCGGACGTGCTTGAGCAAGAAGGGCACCGTCTTGCCCGGGATCCGCTCGAAGTCGACGATCACCAGGCGCCCGCCCGGTCGCAGCGCGGCGTAGAGGGTCGGCAGGTACACGCTCGGGTACTCGACGTGGTGGTAGACGTCGCAGACGAAGAGCAGGTCGACGCTCGCGTCCGGCAGCCGGGCGTCGGTCGGCGATGCCTCGATGACCTCGACGTTGGTCAGCCCCTCTTTGCTCGCTCGCTCGCGCAGGTGCGTGGCGAAGTCGGGCACGATCTCGACCGCGTAGAGCTTGCCCTCGGGTCCGACCGCCTGGCTGAGCCCGGTGAGGAACAGCCCCGTGCCCGCGCCGATGTCCCCGACCGCCATGCCACGCTCGAGCTCGAGCGCGTCGATGATCAGCTCGCGCTTGGCCGCGACCTCGCGGGTCTCCTTCTCCAGCGCACGCGTCCAGGTCGCAACCGCATCGTCGGAGAAGTAGCGGTCGTTGATGCCGGGATGGACGCTGACCGGCTCGGCGTCCGAGCTCGGCGTCTCGCTGTCGAGCGGCGCGTCGTCGGCGGGCGAGGGCGAAGGCACCGAGCTCGGCGCTCGGGTGCCCTCTGGATGCGCCGTGCAGGCACCCAGCAGGCTCAGCGCGAGCCCGAACCCCCGAATCATCGATCGCGCGCCCCGCTGCACGAGCGCAGCCTATCAAGGACGGCTGCGCTCGGACATCGGTGCGACCGGAACCTCTGGATCACTCGGCGACTTCGCCGCCCTCGACCGCGCCTTCGGCCTCGGTCGTGCCTTCGGCCTCGGTCGTACCCGCTCCTTCGAGGTACTTGCCGAGGTACTTTTGCGGGTCGGCCTGGACCTTGTCGATACAGTTGGTGCAGCAGAACACCCAGCTCTTGCCCTCCCACGTGTAGCGCGGCGAGTCGTCCTCGACCTCGAACTTCCTGCCGCTCATCGGGCAGATGGTCACGTCACCGGTCTTGGCCTCATAGTTGGGTACGACCTCGCGGCCTTCGAGGGCTGCCTCATCGTGGTGGCCCTTGCCCTCGCCGTGGTGCTCGTGGCCCATGCCTTCACCGTGGTGCTCGTGGTGGCCCGCGCTCGCTTGATCTGGCGGGGTGGTCTCGGCCTTCTTGCAGGCAACGAGCGGCGTGACGAGCAGCACGAGCGTGAACAGCAGGCTTCGCTTCATGTGCGACAGCATGCCGCAGTCGAGCCCACCTGGGGCCGCAGCCTCTGCGGCCCGTCGAAACATGGGCCGCGATGGTTGCCGCTCAGCCCGCTAGCACTTCGTCGAGCGCGCCTAACACTTCATCGATCTCGTCGAGCGCGTTCGGCCAGTGCGGAGCGAAGCGCAGGAGCGCCTCGGGGATCGTCGTCACGACGCCGCGCCTGGATAGGCGTGCTTGGATCTCGGCCGCGTCGCACTCTGCCGGAGCACGTACGCTCAAGATCCCCGATCGCTGCTCCGCTACCGAGCTGCGGAGGCTGGTGAAGCCCCGCTCGAGCAGCCCGCGCTCGAGCACGTCGAGATAGCCCTGGATGTGCGCCTCGATCCGCCCCGTGCCCAGCTCGAGCAGCGGCCCAATCGCGACGTCGAGCCCCGCGAGGCCGACCGTCGGGTACGCGCCGACCTCGACGAAGTCTGCCTGCTTGCGGATCGGTCGGTCGTAGCGGAGCTGCCCTGGCTGAAACAGGAAGTCGACCGCGTGCTCGTGGCTCAACCAGCCAGCGGTGAAGGGCCGCAGCGCGGCGACCCGCTGCTCGGCGATCCACACGAACGCGCAGCCCTCGATGCCCATCAACCACTTGTGGCTGCCGCAGCTCAGGTAGTCGATCCCGAGCGCGCGCACGTCGAAGGGCATGCTGCCGATCGCCTGGATCGCGTCACACGAGAGCTCGGCCCCGTGCGCGTGGGCCAAGGCCGCGATCTCGCCCACGGGCATGCGCAGGCCCGTCTGGAACTGCACCGCCGAGCAGGCGATCAGCCGGACACCGCCGGCCCGCAAGCGCGCCTCGAGCTTGGCGAGCCCGGTCCCGCTCGGCCCGACGAAGTCCTCGACCTCGTGCAGCTCGACGTGCAAGCCGAACAGCTCCGCCGCCCGCTGCCAGGGCGTCACGTTGGTCGGGAACTCGCCGCGAAACAGCACGATCGTGTCGCCGGCCCGCCAGGGGAAGCACAGCGCGATGCTCGAGATCCCGGTCGTCGTGTTGGCGACGAGGCCAATCTCCTCGGGGCGGCCACCGATCAGCCGCGCGAGCCGAGCCCGCAGACCGACCCGCTGCTCGAGCCAGCGGGGGAACGCCTCGACGCCGTGCCGCGCGTAGTCGTCGAGCACCTCGTGCGCCGCCGCGCGAACCGGGGCCGACACCGGCGAGATCGCGCTGTGGGCCAGGTACGCGCGGGCGAGCAGATCGGGAAACGCAGAGCGATCACCGAGCGCCGCGGGGAAGCGAGGGGGCCAGGGCATCGCCGGACGCTACCACGCCCGACTCAGCCCATCGTCGCTGACGCTCGATCACCGCGCGAGCAGCCGGCTCATCGAGCACCTCGAGCGCCATGCCGACATCGACCAATACGTAGTCACCGATCCGAGCGTGCGGCGTGCATGTGAGGCAGACGTCGCGGACGACCTGCCCGAACGCGACCACGCCGAAGGGCAGGCCACCCGGACCGTCTCTGCGGGTGATCAGGCGGCCGGCGGCAGCGAGACTCATCGTGGCGACCGTGGCATGGTCCCGCACGAGCGCCAGTCGAGCAGCGCTCTGGCGAGGTTCTGTCCGGCCAGCCGCGACACGAGGCGAGGCTCCCGGCTCACCACTTCGTGTCGTCACGCTGGCGCACGGACATGCCCACGATCTCTACCCCGCCCGGATGATCTGGATCCTCGGTGATCCGCAGATCAATCATCCCCAACCCGAGGGCCGCACGCTCGATCTCGAAGTGCTCGCGCAGGTGCTCCGGCGACCCGCCCGCGAGCACCCCGAGCCGCACGTCGATCCCCGCGAGCGTGCCCCCGCGCTGCTCCGCCTCGCGCATCGCCACCCGAAGCAAGCTCCGGATCAACCCTGACTCGTGCATTGCTCTTGCTCCTGCAGCCGCATCACCGCCGCCCGAGCGGCGGCGAGGAAGTCGACCATCCGCTCCGCGACGCCGGGCGAGAGCCCGCCGCCGAGCTCGAAGCGCTCGCCCTCGATGCCCAAGAACACACCGCGCGGCAGCTCGCGCCCGAGCGCCCGGGCCAGCGCGAGCGCCTCCGCGGGACCAAACCCGTGCGACGACAAGGGCTCGCCGGTCAGGCTGATCTGCGGCAGGTCCTCGATTCGTCGCTCGAGCAGGGTCCCGGCTGAAGCGCCGCTACGGACCACGTCGAGCAGCAGCACTGGCGCGTCGGTATCGAGCAGATCGACCAAGCCCGGACCCGGTCGACCCGCGAGCACCAGCTCGATCGCCGCGCGGCCGAACTGCGCGCCCAGCTGCCGCGCCACGTGCAGCGCCGCCTCGTCGTCGCCGCGTAGGTCTCCCCCGAGCGCGATAACCCGGACTCGTGTCATGTTGAATCCTCGCGCTCGATGTCGAGCCGCAGAAAGTGGGTCGCACACGAAATGCATGGATCGTAGGCGCGGATCAGCTGCTCGCAGCGACGGGTCGCCGCCTCGTGCTCGAGCGCGAGCAGCTCGGGCGCCAGCGCGACCAGGTCGGCCTCGATGCGGGCCTGATTCTGCGAGGTCGGCGGGACGATCCGCGCGTCGGTGATCATGCCCGCGTCATCGATCGAGTAGCGGTGCCAGCACGACCCCCGCGGCGCCTCGGTGCAGCCGGCCGCGGTCGCGGCCCGGATCGTGGTCGGCTCGACGAACGCTGGAGCGACCCGCTCGTCGTAGGCGTCGATGATGTCGAGCGCCTCCGCGAAGGCGTGGACGATCTCGATCGCTCGCGCGAGGATCGACTGATTCGGGTTGAGCACCGGCACCGGCAGCCCCGAGCGCTCGAGCGCCGCTTGGGCGCGGGGGTGCAAGCGATCCGCGAACTGGCTGATCCGCGCCATCGGCCCGACTAGATAGCTGTTCCCGTCCCGAAATCGACATTGCAGCGCGTTCGAATGCGCGACCTGCTGCTCCTCGACATGATCTAGCCAATCGTCGACCGCGACGCGCAAAGCCGTCCCGCGGCCGCCTGGCTGCGAAACCACGAATTCGTCCCCCCACTCGAGTGGATAGTCGCTCCCCCCATCGAGCGCCACGAACACATAGTCTTGCTCGAAGCGCGGGATCGCGAGCTTCGCCGCCCAGTCGACCGTCGCCTCGGCCTCCTCGAGCCCTCCAAGCAGGGCTGCGCGCAAGGGCTGCAATTCCGCGACCGTCGGCGTGCGTGAAAAACCGCCAATTCGCGGTGAGACTGGGTGAATCGCTCGTCCGCCGAGCAGCTCCATGATTCGATTCCCCAGCCGCTTGATCCGCAGCCCCCGCTCGATCAGCGGGCGGTGATCTTGGGCCATCTCGACCGCGCTCGAATAGCCGAGGAAGTCGGGCGCGTGCAGCATGAACACGTGCAATGCGTGGCTCTCGATCCATTCACCACAATAGATCAAGCGCCGCAGCGCCCGAACGCCCGCGCTCGGCGGATCGATGCCGAGCGCCCGCTCGAGCGCTCGGGCGGCGCCGAGCTGATAGGCGATCGGGCAGATTCCACAGATCCGCGCGACGATGTCCGGCACCTCCGCGTACGAACGCCCGCGCAGCAGCGCCTCGAAGAAGCGCGGCGCCTCGAAGATCTGCAGCCGCGCCTCGAGCACCTCGCCCGTGGGCCCCAGCTTCAACCAGAATCGGCCTTCGCCCTCGACTCGGGCCAGCATCTCGACCCTGTAGAGCCGCTCCTCGCTCATGGCTCGCCCCCCTCGCCGGCGCGTCGCCGGCTCTCGTCGCGAAACGCCTCGGCCCAGCCGGTGATCAGCCGAAAGCTGCGGACCAATTGCGGGTTCGACAGCCCCTGCTCGCGCTGAAACTGATTTGCCAGCGCGGCCGTGTTCGCCTGCTCGCGCGGACCAAAGCAGCCGTAGCACCCGCGCGAGTACCCAGGGCACAGCGCCCCACAGCCAGCGTGCGTGACCGGTCCCAGGCAGGGCTGCCCGGCGCTGACCATCACGCACACGTGCCCGGCTCGCTTGCACTGCAAGCACACGCTCTCGTTGGGGATGTCGGGCTTGCGGCCAGCGAGGTACGCGGAGATCAACTCGAGCAATTGGTGCCTGTCGATCGGGCACCCGCGCAGCTCGAAGTCGACCGGCACGTGCTCCGAGATGGGCGTCGACGTCGCGAGC
>CBFGLP010001233.1:0-6722 GCA_965649595.1 uncultured Myxococcales bacterium
GGCCGAGAACTGCGGGGCGATCCCCGAGAGCCTGCTCGAGAGCGTGCTCTTCGGTCACGCGCGCGGAGCCTTTACTGGCGCGCAGACGGCCCGCCCGGGCCTGTTCGAGGCCGCCGAGGGCGGCACGATCTTCCTCGACGAGATCGGCGAGACCAGCCCGGCGATGCAGACCAAGCTGCTACGGGTGCTGCAAGAGGGAGAGGTCCGTCGACTCGGCGAGACCCGCAACCGCAAGGTCGATGTCCGGGTGATCGCGGCCAGCAACCGCTCGCTCGAGCAGATGGTCGAGCGCGGGGAATTTCGCCAGGACCTCTACTACCGGATCAACGTGGTCAAGCTCGAGCTGCCGGCCTTGCGCGACCGTCGCGAGGACATCCCCGCGCTCGTCGAGCACTTCCTGCGTCGGCGAGAGGGCGGCGCGACGCTCGAGCTGAGCGCCGTGGCCTTGCGCAAGCTGGTCCGCTACCCCTGGCCCGGCAACGTGCGCGAGCTCGAGAACGAGGTCCAGCGCTGGCTCGCGCTCTGCGAGCAGCGGGTCATGCCCGAGGATCTCTCGCCCGCGATCCAAGGCTCGCTGACCGAGCTCGACGATCCCGACGACCTCGCCCTGCGCCCGCGCGTCGAACGGCTCGAGCGCGAGCTGATCGCCCGCGCGATGGAACGAACCGGCGGCAACCAGACCCAGGCCGCCCAGCTGCTCGGGCTCAGCCGCTTCGGCTTGCAAAAGAAGCTCAAGCGGCAGGACGAGGATGGGCCCTGAGGACCCTGAGGACGCCGCAGGCCGCCCGCAGGCAACTGGGTTGGCGAAGTTGACGACCTGTGCCAAGATCGTTGCCATCCAGACATTGCAAGTGCATGAAAACACTCGCTTTTAGTCCGGATCGAGCCTTGCTGGAGCGGAGAGTGGGGATGCGCGCGTCGAACCAGGTCGAGCGGAGGGGCAGGGGAGCCAAGCGTGCGGCGCGAGCCGCCGGTGCGCTCGCGTTGTTGGTCTCGCTCGCTGGCTGCAACGAGCACTACTTCTTGGCCCCGAGCCCCTCGCTGCGTGGCATCACGATCCCGCTCCCGCCTCCGAGCTTCGCGGACGAGGTCACCTTGCGGATCGACGTGAGCGGAACGGCTCCGATCGGCTTCGACTCGCCGGGCAGCCAAGCCTTCTTGTACGAGCGCGGGACCGATCGCGGCTACTTCGTGTTCGTCGAGGACGGTGACTGGACGATCGAGGAGGTCCTGGTCGACCTCTCGAACAACTGCCTCGAGACCTGGGTCGTCGACGGAGCCTCGGGCGACGAGACGCCCATGGTCGACTACAAGGTGATCCTGCGCGAGGGTGACGAGTGCCTCGAGGACACCAGCTGCTCGGCGCAAGACATGCTCGGCGCGTGCCTGTGCCTCGAGAAGTGGTCGGCCGGCTGTTGATGGCGGAGACTTTCCGAGCTCGTGCGCAGCGCTTGCCCGTCCATCGGCCCAACCTCAATCGGCAAAGGCCGCGGAGCGGGCGAGCAACCAGTCCGACGTGAGGGCGGGGGTCCCCTGCTCGGCTTCGCCGAGTAGGGGGAGGAGGGAACGGCGACGTTCCCTCCATCGAACAAAGCGAAAGCCCGCGGCCAGGTGGCGCGCGGGCTGTCTTCGTGCTTCGGAGAAGCTCTACTTCTTCTTGCGGAGCTTCTGCTCGAGCCGGCTGCGCTTGGCCTTCGGCGGCAAGTAGAAGGTCACGCCGAGGTTGAACGAGACGTTGTGGCGGGCCACTCGGTCACCACCGGCCTTGTTCTCGACCCGCGGGGGCACGTCGGCGACGGTCGCGTTGAGGCCGGCGTCGTTGTGGCCGACCACGATGTCGTGCACCTCGGGGTTGATCGCAACCCAGTCGGTGATGAACAGGTGCAGACCAGCGCCGAAGCTGCCGCCCGCCCGGAAGCCATCATCGGGAGCGACTGGGTGGAGCAGACACTCGGAGTTGTTGTTGCCGCCCGCTTCGAGGCAGTGGTCGGCCGCGTCGGGGTTGGTCGAGTTCGGGATGTTCAGCTGGGCGGAGGTCGAGACCGCGTCGGGGTAGTGACGCTGCCAGCCCGCAAACCCGAAGCCACCGAACACGTAGATGTCGTACTCGGTGAAGATCGCCGAGAACAGACCCAGCTTGCCCGAGAAGGGCGTGAAGGCCAGGTCGACGCTGCCGGTGTACTGCAGGCGGGTGAGGCCAGCCTGGAAGTCGTGCAGCAGCGGCGCCGGGTTATCGAGCTGGTCGTTGGGGCGGTACGGGCCGTTGGTCCCGTCGTGGGTGTCGAGGCCCTGCGTCGAGGCGCCGCGCGGCAGACCGCCGCCGTTGATCGACTTGAGCAGCTTGCTGTCGACGTTGATGACCCCGTACATGAACGAGCCACGTACGCCGATCCAGTCGGTGAAGTCGAAGCGCACGTTGGCGCCGACCATGCCCTTGTGGACGAAGGGCTGCGAGAGGCTCATTCCGATCATCGGAGTGATCTGAGCCCTGAACTTGCGCAGCTCGAGGCGGTCGACGACGACCGGCTTACCTTCGAGCACGCCTGGCTTTTTGGCCTGGGCTTCGCTGGGCAGCAGGAAGAGCCCCGCGCCGCAGACTCCCGCGGCCGCGAGGGAGAGCTTGAGCGTCTTCTTGATCGTCACGGTCACGGCTCACTCAGCGGCGGTTCGAGTATTCGAAGTTGGGCGGGAGGTAGAAGGACACACCGAGGAAGAACATCGCGTTGAAGGCCAAGCGATCGCCCAGCGGCTGCTTCTTGGCTTCGGCGTACGCCTTCTTCGGATCGTCGAGCTCGGGGTCGTCGAACTGCTGCCCCATCTGCCCGCTGTCCGTGTTCACGCCACGGTTGAAGGGCTCGTAGGCGTCGAAGTAGCCGAACGTCCGCACACCCAGGTTGACCGACATGAAGTCGAGGTTCTGGATGTAGTAGCGGACGCCGGCCGCGACGTTGAGCTGCCCCGTGATGTGGTTGAAGGGCTTGGGGTGCACCGGCCGGAAGCGGGGGATGTTCTGCGTGTGGATCGCTCCACCGCCGATCTGCAGGTACGCTTCCCAGTGCAAGAGCAGCCGGTTGAACAGCGCGATCTTGCCGTAGAAGGGCTCGTAGAGGTAGTCGACGCTGGCCTGCCACAAGGTCTTGTTGGCAGTCAGCAGCAAGTTCTCTTGGAACCGAATCCGGTCATACTGCGGCGTCTTGGCGCCGAAGAACGCGGTGCCGTTGAGGCCGATGGCCATGCGGTTGGTCAGCCAGATGTTGACCTCGGCCCCGACCGTCCAGTGGCGGACGTAGGGGTCGTTGATGGTCAGGCCGACCTGCGGCATCAGCTCGACGCGCAGCTTCTTCTTCGTCTTGCCTTGGTCGTCGGTGACGTAGAAGACGTTGAGGAAGGCCTGCGGCTGGATGACGGTAATTTCCTTCTCGTCAATCTTCCGCTGCTCGTCCTCGGTCAGCTTGACCGGAGCTTCGAGCGTGCCTGCCTCGCCACCGACCTCGGCGGTTGCGTCTTCGCCGGGCTCATCGAGGAAGCTGGTGTCGTTCGGCTTGTCTTCGGCGGGCTCTTCGGGCACCGCCTCCATGTCCTCCTCGTCGAGGACCAATTCCCCTTCTTCTTCAGTCGGGGTTTCGCCTTCGGGCGGCGGGGCCGCCAACGCGGGCAGCGAGATGGCACAAACCGCAAAGGCGGTGAGGCCGGGAAGGAGTCGTCGCATGCTCACCTCTGGAGAGAACTCGGCGGATAGAGAGTGGAGCTGAAGGGGCAGAGCGACGGACGGGAGGTCCGCCACCCCCCGAGAAGGGAGGGAAGGCAAGGGTATGAGAGCCAACTTGGATGGGTGGCGTCAGCCCCGACCTTCGATTTTCGTCGCGGACGCTATCATAGGGTAAGCCGTCTCACAACCGCCGTTAGCACCGGCAAAAGGCCTTTCAAGTGTGCAGGTGGTGCCCAAAATTGTTCACGATGTCGCCCATTTGCGGCTGTCGGCGCCGGTCCGTGACGAAAGCAACCTAGGGCAGTGTGGGAGCGCGTCCTCGGTGGTCGATCTCGTGATTTCGGGTGTGCCGAGCACGCAGTCTGCCAATTGTGCGATCCAGCTATCAGGTTGGGCTCCGAGGCGCCCCGGTCCGCCTCATGGGGAGGCTGACCGGGGCGTCACCAGGGTTGGCACTCAGCCTTCCTCGTCGTCCTTGTCGTTCTCGTCGGGCTTGAAGAGCACGTCACAGAACGCTTCGGGATCGAAGCGCCGGAGATCCTCGACGCGCTCGCCGATGCCGATGTAGCGGATCGGGATCTTCAGCTCGTCGACGACGCCTAGCACCACGCCGCCTTTGGCGGTGCCGTCGAGCTTGGTGAGCACGAGGCCGCTGAAGTTCATCGTCTCCTTGAACATCTGCGCCTGTGCGAGCGCGTTTTGGCCGATCGTCGCGTCGAGCACCAAGAAGATGTCGTGGGGCTCCATCTCGGCGCGGTCCTTCGACAGCGCCTTGGAAGCGGCGCGGCCCATCTTCTGCAGCTCGTCCATCAGCTCCTTGCGGGTGTGGAGGCGACCGGCGGTGTCGCAGAGGACCACGTCGTAGGCCTCCTTGCGACCTCGCATGATGCCGTCGAACAGCACCGAGCTCGGATCGGCGCCGTCCTTGCCCATGTGGATGTCGCAGCCGACTCGCCGCGCCCACACCTCGAGCTGCTCGCCGGCGGCCGCACGGAAGGTGTCGCCCGCGACCAGCAGGGTCTTGCGGCCGGCCTCGACGTGGCGAGCCGCGAGCTTGCCGAGCGTGGTGGTCTTGCCGACCCCGTTCACGCCGATCATCAAGAGCGTGTAGGGCTTGACCTCCGGATCGTAGTCGAGCGGTCGCGCCTCGATGTCGAGGATCGACAGCGCCTGCTCGCGGATCACCGTCCAGACCGCGTCGGGATCGGCGACCTCGTGCTTGTCGAGCTCGTCGGTCACGGTGTCGAGCAGGCGCTGCGCCGTCTTGGCTCCGATGTCGGCCGTCAGCAGCACCTCTTCGATCTCGTCCTTGAGGTCGTCGCTGACCTTGGGCCGACCGCGGAACAGCCGGGTGAGCTTGGCGATGAAGCCCTTCTTGGTCTTCTTGAGCCCGCTGCGGTAGCGCTCTCGCTCGATCTTCTTGGTCTCGAGCTCAATCTGCTCGAGCTCCTCGCGCGACGGCACCTTGGGCTTGTCGACCGGCATCGGCACCGGAGCGCGGGCAACCTCCGGCTCGGGCTCGACGGGCTTGGGCGCCTCGACCTTTGGCGCTTCGACCTTTGGAGCCTCGACGGGCTTGGGCGCTTCGACCTTTGGCGCCTCGACCTTTGGAGCCTCGACCTTTGGCGCCTCGACCTTTGGCGCTTCGACGGGCGCGAGCTTGGGGGCCTCGGCCTTGGGCGGCTCGATCGGCTTGCTGGGCTCGGCCCTGGGCAGGTCGATTGGCGGAGGCGTGACCCGACGAGGCGGCGGCGCGAAGGTGGGCGGTGGAGTGAAGGTCGGGAAGGACGGCTTGGTCGCCGCAGCCGAGGTCGGGCTCACGCTGGTCGCGGGCTCGGGCTTCGGCGCTTCTGGGGTAGGGAGCGCGGGCTCGGCCGGCTCGGGTTTCGCTGCCTCGGTCGAAGCAGGGGACGTTGTCGCGACCTCCGGCTCGATCTTCGCAAGCTCGGGTTCGGACGGCGCCTCTTCGATCGGCGCGGCGTTGGCCGGCTCGGGCACGACGTCCCGCTTTGGGGCCGGCTCGGGCGCTTTCTCGACCGCCGGAGGGCTGACGGGTGCTTGTTTGGCGGGCTCGAGCTCGCGCTTTGGTGGCGCCTGCTCCAGCGCGGGGGCTTCCTGCGCTGCGGCGAGGGATCGTTGGCGACGAACCAGGAAGACGACGATGGCGCCACCGACCGCCAGGGCCACCAGGAGAATGATGATGAGGTCGGGCATAGCGGCTTGTGGCGCGGAGTAGGCCACCCGACCGGGCACACGTCAAACGGCCCCCGGGATCTGCTCTCGATCGGCGAGATCGCTTCGAGATCGCTTCGATCGAGATCTCGCTTCACGATCGAAGTGGCGATCTCCGGCGCCTGGGGATCGCTCCGACCCCTGCGAGGCGATCCCGAGATCGGCCCCAGATCGCCTGGAGATCGGCCCGAGATCGCCACTTCGCCGATCCTCGCGCGGAGCGACCTCGCCGTCGCGCGGACGAGGGGCCAGCCCTTCCCGCGGTGGGTCCTACTCTGCTATCCGACCATACTCGAGCGGAACCGCTGGGCATGCGCATCAAGAAGATCGAGGTCGTGGGGTTCAAGTCGTTCGCGGACCGCGAGGTGGTGGTCATGGACGACCGGGTGACGGCGGTCATCGGCCCCAACGGCTGCGGCAAGTCGAACATCGTCGACGCGATTCGCTGGTGCCTGGGCGAACAGCGTGCCAAGCACCTGCGCGGCGGCGGCATGGCCGACGTGATTTTCGCCGGATCGAGCACCCGCGGACCGGCGGGCATGGCGGAAGTCACGATCACCTTCGAGAACGAGGGCGACTCGCCGAGCGCCTACTTGCGCTTTTCCGAGATCGCGGTGACCCGCCGCCTCTACCGCGATGGGACCAGCGAGTACCTGATCAACAAGGTCCCCTGCCGCCTGCGCGACATCAACGACATGTTGATGGGCACCGGCATCTCGGCCAAGAGCGGCTACTCGATCATCGAGCAGGGTCGGGTCGGGCAGATCGTCACCAGCAAGCC
>CBFGLP010001234.1:0-8297 GCA_965649595.1 uncultured Myxococcales bacterium
CGCAGCGAGATCCGCCCGGAGTTCCGCAAGCGCATGCGCGGTGGCGGGTGGACGTTGGAGGATGGGGGTTGCGCGAAGCGGTAAGGGGAACGTCCGTGCAGGAGCGCCAGAGAATTGCCGCGGGCTGAGCCCTCCAAGGGCTGAAGAAAGTCTGCAAGTGTCGTCTGCAAGGGCCGAGATCTGGGCGTGGCCCGTCCAGGTCCAAAATCGGGGAAGCGAGACCGCTTCCCCGGCGCCATCCATGCCGGGATGGTGGCTCTGCTCGAGCAGTCGCCCGAGACGATCCTCGCGGTGCTCATCGAACAGCGTTTCTTTGCGGCGGGGATGATCCCGCAGGTGATCCCATCACCCGTGGTGCGCTGGAACGGGGAAGGTCGAATCCGCGAGCTACGCGCAGATGTGTTGGTCAGGCTTTGGCCGCAGCCCCCGCCGCCAGGGAAGATCACGCTCGACGTGATCCGGAAGGCTGGCTGCCAATCGGCATCGATCGAGATGCAGGTGCGGAAAGACAAGGACAAGGAGTGGTCGTGGCCGGAGCACGGACCCGCATATCGGCCGGTCGCCGGCAGGTTGCCGTCGTGGCGCCCGTGACGTTCTCGGACGAGGTCGAGGAATGGGTATATCGGGACATACAACCAAATATTGGCAACACGCCGATATTCGTGGTCCGACCCAGCATGATTGCCAGGTTGGAGACCCTCGATATCCAGAACGACCCGGCAAGCGTGATCCTGGACGCCATGTTTCACGCATCGGAAGGACAGGATCTCGATCGACTAGTCGCCGCCTTGCGAGCGATGGATCATGTGCTGGGGGATCCATGGCTGTACTTGGAGATGCTATATAGTCACTTCGGTGAGGAGCTGATCATGGCAGCGAAGGCAGCAATCCGAGCGGAGATGGACATCGACATGACCTACCAGCCGTCGGAGCGAGAGCTCTAGAGCTACCTGTACGTCCGCGGCCAACGAGCGGGACATCAGGAAGGACTCGAACGAGGGCTCGAGCGAGGACTCGAGCAAGGGCTCGAACGAGGACTCGAACGAGGGCTCGAGCAAGGCCAGAAGCAGGGCATCGTTCAAGGCCAGGCCCGGTCGATCCTCGAGATTCTCCGCCACCGTGGCCTCTCGGTCAGCCGCACGCTCAGGGCCCAGATCCTCGGCTGCCGAGATCCAGCTCGTCTGCGTCGATGGCTGCGGCGGGCCATCGAGGTCGAGCACGCCGAAGCGCCACTCGACGAATAACCGGCTTGCCGAGCGGGCCTTACCCCAGCCCTTCCATCACTTCGGCAGCAGCCCGCTCACCCGACTCGATCGCCCCCTCGAGGTAGCCCACCCATCGCGTCGCGGCTTCGGTGCCCGCGAAGTGGATGCGCCCCTCGACGCCACGCAAGCTCGGCCCTAGCTCACCGAGCCGCCCCGGCCCGAGCAAGCCCACGTAGCACCCCTGCGACCACTCCTCGGCGGCCCAGTTGCACTCGATATAGCCGCTCGGCGCAGCAGCATCGGGCCCGAACATGCGGACCAAGTCGGCGATGATCGTCTCGCGGCGGATCGTCGGTGAAAACTTGCCCAGGCGATCGGCTTGGTCGCCGAGCACGAACGCGACCAATCGAGCGGGAGTGCTACGCCCGGGTCCGCAGCCGTCGAACACCATGCGGACCGAGAGCGACTGGCTTAGCGCTTCGCCGGAGAGCCCCAGCGAGCGCCAGAAGGGCAGCTGATAAGCGAGCACGGCCTTGATGACCCGGCCCATCTTCATGCTCTCTTGCAGGCGTAGGCGCGTCGCCGCGAGCGGGGGCGTGAAGTCGATCCGTTGGACGAGCCCCGGCGCCATCGCGAGGATCAGCCGCTTGGCTCGGTACTCGCCGCGCTCGCCCTGGACGGTGACCCCCTGCTCATCTTGGGAGATCGCGTGGACCGGCTGGCCGAGCGCGAGCGCCGAGCCAATCCGCTCGGCCAGCCGCAACGAGAGCTGCTGAGCCCCGCCTTTGATCTTCCAGTTCTGTGCGCCGCCATCGATGCGCGTGAGCGCGTCGAGGCCTCCGGAGCTGCGAATGTAGTGGAGAAAGTAGAGCAGCGAGATCTCGCGTGGATGAGCGGCGAACACCGCCTCGGTTGCGATCCGCAAGCACGTCCGCGCACCGAGGCTGTCGACGTGCTGGCGCAGCCACTCGGAGAAATCGATCGCGTCCCACTTCTTGGCTCGGCGGGCCTGCCAGGGCGCCTCGCGAGGGATCCGCCGGGCCATGCGATCGAGGCGGGCCATCACGAGCCCGAGCTCCGCCAGCCCGAAGAGCGAGATCTTGGGCAGCAGCCCGCGGTAGCGTCGGATCTCCCCCGCGAACTCGAACAGCTTCTCCCCCTCTTGGAACTGCTCGTAGGTCTCGAGCCCGAGCTCGCGGGTCAGCTTCAGAACGGACTCCTGTGTCGGTCCGATCCACTGCCCGCCGAGGTCGACCGCTCCACCGGCGAAGTCGACGGTCAAGGTGCGGCCGCCGACTCGCTCGCGAGCCTCGAGCACGCGGACGCGCTTGCCCGCCACGCGCAGACGCTCGGCTGCGACGAGCCCGGACAAGCCACCGCCGACGATCACCGCGTCGAGGTCGGGCCGGTCTACTCCGGGTGCTGGCGATGGCTCGGGGTCGATCACGTCAGGCTCGGCGCGCCGTCGAAGTCGACGCGCCCGCGAGTATAGCGAGTTCGAAGCACTACGGATGGGGCTCCACTGACGGACAGCAATTCAGGAGCGCGAGATCGATCGAGCGAATCGAAAGCATGCTCGGCTACGTGATTTCATGCCCGGGATCGAGAGCCGCCCGAGTTTCACTCGACACGCGAAATTCTCGGATCACTGCCGTCAGTGCCTGATCCCGAAATCGCTGCCAAGCGAACCGCGTGATTGCGCATATCGTGCTGGGTCGGGCACGGTCAACCGACTCAGCTCACCCGGCCGATGGCACCTGCACGACGCGATCTTCCTCCATGCACCACGCGGTCAGTGGACCGCCATACACGCAGCCGGAGTCGAGCCCGATCACATGCGTGTTGCGATAGTGACCACGCCACGCCCAGTGACCGTGCAGGACCCGCGCGGGCCGATCAATCCCTGCCACGCGCTCGTCGTAGAATTCGTCCCAGGGTCGATGCGGTGGCGGACAGTCGCGCGGGTGTCCGTCGAAGCGCGTGCGCTCGCCCAAAACGGTGCAGCAGCGCACGCGGGTAGCGAAGGACACCTCGTCGCTGTCGAGCCAGGCGTCGTCATGCGGGCGTGCCTCGAGCTCGGCCGCGAGCGCGTGCAGGTCGTGCCACTGCGGGTGCAGCCCAGCATGGACTAGCCACACGTCGCGGACGCCTGCATCGTCGCCCGCCAAGAACTCCAGGGCCGGCAACGAGCGCAGCAAACCGAGCAGCTCGTCGACCTCCGCGCTGGCGAACAGCTCCTCGAGCGTGTCGCTCTTGCGCGGCCATCGACCGGCGTGAACGCCGAGCGCGTAGATCTCGTGGTTCCCGATCACCCCGCGCCCGCCGACGTCCCGCCACAAGCGCAGCGTCGCGAGCGAGTCGGGTCCCCGATTGATCAGATCGCCGACCGCCCACAGCTCGTCGCGCGCGGGATCGAAGCGGATCTGCTGGAGCAGCATGTCCAGCTCGCGCGCGCAGCCTTGCAGATCGCCGACGACCCAGCGCACGCACACGAGGTTGAGGCCGGCGCGGTCGTCTTGCAAGCTCGGGTCGGCCATGCACTTGCCCGCGATCGAGCTCGGCGGCGTGAGCCTGCTCGGCGACCCCTGGCTCGACCTCGGCTTGCTGCTGCTGGTCGGCTTCATCTCGGGCGTCATCAACTCGATGGCCGGCGGCGGGACCTTCCTCGCGCTGCCCGTGCTGGTCGGCATCGGCCTGCCGACCGGCGTGGCCAACGGCTCGCTTCGGGTCGGCGTGCTCGCCCAGAACATCTCGGCCGCGGTGGCCTTCCACCGCGAGGGGATCCGCGAGCATCGCCTGAGCCTGCGCCTGGCCCCACCGATGCTAGCAGGCGCGCTGCTCGGCTCGTGGCTGGCCACGCAGATCAGCGACGAGCTCTTCCGGCCGATCGTCGGGGTGGTCTTGCTGCTGTGGGCAGTGATCCTGATCATCAAGCCCGACCGCTTCCTGCGACCGCCCGATCAAGCGCGCGAGCCAACCAAGCTGACCTGGCTGCTAGCCGGCTTGATCGGCATCTACGGCGGCTTCTTGCAGGCCGGGGTCGGGTTCCCGCTGATCGCGTTGCTCAGCGCTCACCTCGGCTACGACCTCGTCAGGGCCAACTCGGTCAAGGTCATGCTGGTGCTCGCCTACACCTGCGTCGCGCTGCCCGTGTTCATCATCGCGGGCCAGGTCGCCTGGGCGCCCGCGCTGGTGTTCGCGCTGACCACGATGATCGGCGCGTGGGTCGGTGCGCGCTGGCAGATGGCCAAGGGCAGCGAGATCGTGCGCTGGTTCGTGCTGGTGATGGTCGGGATCTCGGGCGTGCTGATGCTGGGGTCTTTGTTCGGCTAGCTACTCGGTCACCTCGAGCTCGATCGGCTCGAAGCACTTGCCGGCGAGGAAGCCGGACATCAGCCCCAGCGCCGCCGAGAGCTCTTCGTCGAGCCCCTCGCGCGAGGCGACCACGCAAGCCTCGATCGTGTAGGTGCCGGGCGCGTCGAACACGTCGACCGGCAGGGTGTGGCGGCCCCACGAGGCGAGGCTGCCCCACTTGCTGCCGTCGAACTGCGGGTGCGAGAGATCGAAGCTCGTGTAGATCAGCTCGCCCTTGCTGTCACGAACCTCGATCAGCGCGTCGAGATCCGAGGACGACCAGCTCAGCTCGGCGGTGTCGCCCACGAACGCTGGCGCGCGATCGAGCGAGAACGAGACCGCGTCAGCCGGCGCGTCGAGGACCGCGATGAACTCCTCGCCGGCGTGGTCTTTGGCGGCCTCGCGATCGTCGAGCTCGAAGGTCAGCCGGTAGCGCTCGCCGGGCAGGTAGGCGAGATCGGGGTTGTCGTTGCTCGACGCGCGATAGCGACCATCGCCGACCGGCTCGAGCGGAACGATCGCGCCGCCGGGGATCCGCAGCTCGACCTGCTCGGCGGTGTCGACCCAGCGGTGGTCGTTCCACTCGGCCGTGCTGACGATCATCACCTCGGCCCTGACCTCTCCATCGGGCTGCTCGAGCACCATCGTCACGGCCTGGACCGGCGACTCGATGGTCAGCCAGGCGAACGCACAGTCACCATCGGCTGCGGTCAACATCGCGAGCGCGGGCACGGCCACGATCGCGTTGCGAAGCGCCCGAACACCACGGGTCGAGCGGGAGGGGGCTGCTGGGGTCGGCTCGCGCGAGCTCCGGTTCATGAGCGCCGCTTTTTCAAGAACCCTTCCGTGTCACGAGCGCGGCGCCGATTGACAGAAACGCTAGTAATCACGAGCACTTGTGCGAGGGCATGGGAGCCGGGAGCCGACTGTCGCAAGACGAGACAGCGCTGCGACCTTCGACGCGAGCCGCTGCAACCTGCACGGGTACACTCGCGCCGTGCCCCCCCTCCCCCACGCGCTCGTCGAGCTGCTCCCGGACTCGCTACCGCCTGCTCGCGTGCGCTCGGCCCTGCGGCTCTCGGGCTCACCGAGCTCGCAGAGCGGCGAAACCTGGTTGCTCGAGCTCGACGAGGGCCTCGCGGTGCTGACTCGCGACTCGCGCTTGGATCGCGCGATGACAGTGCCGCTCGCACCACGTGACGCGCTCGTGCTCGACGACGCTGGCCAGGACCCACGCCTTCGCATCCGTGACGCGAGCGGCGAGACCTTCGACGCCCGCCCTTCGCGGCTCGAGCTCGACGCGCTCCGGGCCATGCTCGATCGCGCCGGTGGACGAGTGGCCTCCTCGATCGAAGACGATGCACCGCAAGCCGCCCGCACCGTCCGCGAGCCGACCGGCCCTGTCCCGGAGCCGACCGAGTCGACGCCATCCGCCGTCACGCCATCGATCTCGGCCCCCGCTCCCTCGGCGGCCGAGCTCGACGCCACCTACATACGAGCGATCGCGGCGGTCGGTGAGTCGATCGATCTCGGCCAGCTCCCACAGGCGCTCGAGCAGGCGCGCACGCTTGCCAACGCCGCACCGGAACCCGAGCGCGGCCCTTGGGATGGCGCCGTCGCGGTGCTCGAGCGCATCGCCCAGGGCAAGCCGGTGAGCGCGTTCATGCTCACCCGTGGGGCTGTCGATCTCCCCGTCGAGCTGGACGACAGCCTCTATCTCCGCCTCGCTGGCGATCTCGAACGAGCCCACGAGCCCTTGCTCGCAGCAGCGGCGCTCGACGAGCTGACCGACGGCGAGCTCGCCCGGCGCGAGCTCGGGCGAGTGCTCCGCGAGCTCGACCCCGCGCTGGCCGAGGACCGCCTGGCCCGCCACGAGACCGTGGGCAAGCGCGTGCTCGAGCACTTCCGCGACGGCGTCGAGCGAGGCGAGCTCGGAGCCCTGCGAGCCAGCGCTCACGCGCTCGCGGAGCTCCACCGGCCCGCCGAAGCGCTCGACTTGCTGCGTCGGGCGATCGCGGCGACCCCCCAGCACCTGCCCTCGCGCTTGTTCGAGGCCCAGCTGCTGCTCGAGCAAGCCGAGCAAGGCCGCAACCGCGACGCGCTCTCACGCGAGCGTCGCGAGGTGCTCGGCCGGATCGTCGACGAGTTCCCGGCCAGCGCGACCGCCCTGCTCGAGCTCGCCAACGACTACGTGGTCGCCAACGACAAGCACTCCGCCGTGCAGTGCTACCGCCGCGCCCTCGCTCGCGACTTCGACGAGCAGGTCGTGCTCGACCTCGCGGACTTGCTCGACCGCCTCGGCCAAACCCGCGAGCGGATCGAGCTGCTCGAGCAAGCCCACGCGACCACCGAGTTCGACTACCGCCGCGAGGAGTTTGCCCGCCTGCTCGCCCGTGCCCACCGGACCAGCGGCACCATCGAGGCCGCCAAGCGCTGGACCGCCGAGGTCGAGCGGAGCATCCGCTCGCGCGAGCGGCCCTTCGCGATCGCGGCGATCCTGCTGATGATCGTGCTGCTGGTCGCGGTGCTCGTGTTTCTGGTCTTGAGCCGGTTCTTGATGGCTCAGGCGAGTCTCTGACGCCGCTGATCAGCCACAGGGGCAATCGGCGTCGTCGCCTCGCTCGGGATAACGTGCCTATCACGCTATACGTCGATGACGGACGCCTCATGCCCGAAGCCTACCTTCGAGCTGATACCCTCGTCGCATGTCGAACACGTCGAGCACGCTGGTGATGGGCGCAGTCGCTTACGATCCGAAGGTCGTCACCATCTGGGAGGGCTTCAAGCACTACTTCAACACGCACGGGCTCGACTTCGACTACGTGCTCTACTCGAACTACGAGCGGCTCGTCCGAGCGCTCTTCGAGGGTCACGTCCACGTCGCCTGGAACTCGCCGCTCGCGTGGCTGCAAGCCCAGCGGATCGCCGAGCAGCGCGGACGGGAGGTCAAAGCGGTGGCGATGCGCGACACCGACGTCGACCTGCGTACGGTGATCGCCGTCCGGGCCGACTCGGACATCCAGACCCTCGCCGACCTGCGGGGCAAGGTCATCGCCGTCGGGGCGAGCGACTCGCCGCAGGCCACCCTCATCCCGCTCTGGCACTTCCGCCAGGCCGGCTTACAGCCCGTCGTCGACTTCGAGGTCCAGCGCCACGAGCTGCTGGTCGGCCTGCACGGAGACCACGTCGGTGGCGAGCGCGATGCGGCGAAGTCGTTGGTGGCCGGGCGCGCGGACGCGGCCTGCATGATCGGCTCGAACTACGCGGCTTTCTCCGCAGACGGCACGCTGCCGCCGGGTGGCGTTCGCGTGCTGGCCGAGACGGGCAGCTTCGATCATTGCAACTTCACCGTCGTCGACGGGGCCCCCACGAGCACGATCGATCGCTTCGTCGAGCTGCTGTCCGCGATGTCCTACGACGACCCGCAGGTGCGGCCGCTCTTGGACATGGAAGGGCTGAAGTGCTGGCGGGCTGGTCGGACCTCGGGATACGACCTGCTCGCCGCGGCGATCGACGGCTTCGGCACCGTCGATGCCTTCGTGGCCAGCTGCGTGCCCGCGGCCTCGTGCGACGTCTAGCGTTTCCCCAAAAGAATCGCGGACGGAGCCATGGCCCCGTCCGCGATTTTCGTCGGCCCGGATGGGCCGACTCAGCCCCATCGGCCCGGACGGGCCGACTCAGCTCATGTGCCGGATGATCGCGTCGCCGAACTCCGAGCACTTGAGCAGGGTCGCGCCC
>CBFGLP010001235.1:0-4009 GCA_965649595.1 uncultured Myxococcales bacterium
TTGATGCCGAGCTCTGCCCTGGACCGGCGACCTGTCTGAGCGACACGGAGCACCCCCAGCGGCTCCGTCGTCCACCCTGCACCGTCGGGCTCCGAGCCGCACCTCGAACGACCCGCATGGCGCGTCCCCAAGCAGGGACCAGCAGGGACCAGCAAGCAGGCGAACGACGCCGCTCACTCCCCGCGAGGCTTGCGATGCGCCCAAACCCCCACGAGCGAGGTCGCGATCATCAACACCGCCGCCATCGCGAGGTGACTAGGCAGCACGTGCGCCGCCCCAGTTACCGGACACTGCCAGGTGATCGCGTTGAGAGCCGTCAACGAGATGCCGGCCGCGATCCAATACACCGCGCTCGCCCGTCGCCGCTGCACGAACGCCCCGCTGAGCAGCCCCATCAGCAACACCATCACCGCATAGATGGTGATCATCTTCGCGCACCACCAGCGATCGTGCGAGTGGGCCTCTGCGATATCCGCTGCCGTCTGATCGAACCCCAGCGTCGCCAGCAGGGTCAGCCCGACGGCCCCGACCGCGAGCCCGACCCGCGCCCCGCGAGTGGGAAACAGCAGCCCCAACCCGATCGCCGGGAACACGATCAAGCACAGGACCCACAGCACGCACTGGATCGCCAGCTGCCACCAAGGCTGCGCGAGCAGATCGGGTCGCATCCCGATCACGACCATGCCGCCGCACAGCGCCAGCACGACGATCGCCAGGGCCGGCAGGAAGTGACGCCGACGCTTCTGCTGGCTCGACTCGAGGTCGGCCACGATCAGCGCCGCGACGTCGAGCGGAGCCGACTCGCGCTGGTCCTCGTGGTCGGGCGCGGTCATCTCAGCGAACTCCTCCACTCGGTGGTGACATCTCGGCGGGCCCTCCCGAGCATAGGCGGGACGACGGAGCTTGGTAGCAAGAAGGATCAGAGCCGACGAGCCGAGCGAGCAGCGGCAGCAGGGCACCAGCGCCGAGCAGCCGCGCGAGCGCCTTGTAGCCACGATGCGCTCGGACGCGCGCCGCTCCCTCGCGGATCTGCAGCCGCGCGGCCACCTCCGCCATCGACAGGCCACGCAGCTTGTGCAGCTCGACCACTTCGCGCTGGCTCTCGGGCAGTCGAGCAATGGCCTCGCGCACCTGCTCGACGACCTCCTTGCTCTGCTCGGCCTCGGTGATCTGCTCTTCGAGCGGGCGCTGGTCGTCGGCGAGCTCGAGCTCGGGGCCGTCCTCGCGGCCGAGATCGACGCGGCGGCGGTCTTGCCGGCCCTTCTTGCGCAGGTGATCGAGCGCGACGTTGCGAGCGATCGCGAAGTACCAGCCCTGGACCGCGCCGTCCGGATCGCCGCCTTGCAAGCAGAAGCGCTCGCGAGCGAGGTGGGCCTTCAAGAAGGTGAGCTGCAGGAGGTCGTCGACGGTCGCGTCGTCGCGGACGAGCTTGGTCAAGAACCCGCGCAGCCGCGGCCCGAGCTGCTCGTGCAGCAGGCCAAAGGCTCGCGGGTCTCCGTCGACGTATCGATCCATGAGCGCGTAGAGGCCATCGGGGGGCTGAGCGAGGCCTCGAGTCGAGGTTGCCCCGCTGGCCTCGCCGGCTCGCTTCACGAGCGCCCTCCGACGATGCTCGGGCGCCGAGTCGCGTAGATCCGTTCCCGCGGTCGGGATGACGGCGTGTTGCTCGAGCACCAGCAGGTCACCTCGTCGGCTCCTCGGTCAACGTGACGATCGCCGCCGGTGTTTCCTGACCGAGCACCCGATGTTGCAGGGCGGGCAGTCCGCTGCGGGCTCGGTCGAGCAGCTCGGGGTCGAGGTGGGCACGGACCAGCCCGTCGCGCTCATCGGCGAGCTCGGCGACGACTCGCCCCCAGGGATCGATGATCATCGAGTGGCCCCAGCTGCGCCGCTTGGGCCCGTGCTGGCCCCACTGCGCCGCCGCGAGCACGAAGCACTGCGACTCGATCGCGCGCGCCCGCAAGAGCAGCTCCCAGTGGGCTTGACCGGTCGCGTGGGTGAACGCGGCGGGCACCAAGAGCAGCTCGGCCCCAGCCGCGATCAGCGAGCGATAGAGCTCGGGGAAGCGAAGGTCGTAGCAGATGCTCAAGCCAAGTCGGCCGAGCTCTGTCGCAACCACCATCGGTCGATCGCCAGCGACCACCCGACGCGACTCCGAGAGCACCGGCTGTTCTGGCAGCCCGAGCTCGAAGAGATGGATCTTGCGGTAGCGGGCGACCATGCGGCCGCGGTGGAGCACTGCGCATACGTTGTGCGTACGATCGGGATCGCTGGGGATCGCTTCGGGTACGCCGCCGAGCACGATCAGCGCGTGCGGGTGCGCGCGAGAGAGGGCGACGAAGGGCGCGAGTGCGTCGGCTCGCTCCGGCTGCGCGGGATCGAAGGCCCAGCTCGGGGCGTCGCCCTCGGCCGGGATGCCCGCATAGCCTTCGGGGAGCACGACCAGCCGCGCACCCTCGTCCAGCGCCTGCGCGCACAGGTCGCCCGCCTTTATGAGGTTCGGCTCGAGCTCGGGTCCGGCACACACCTGAACGAGCGCGACCTCGCAAGCGAGCATGGGGACAGGCTCTCACGAGCGATGCGTGGCTTTCCAGATCTCCCGAGGAGCGGTCGAGATAGTTGCTCTTGCATCGATTCACCGAGCCCCTCGAGCTCGGATGACATGCGACTATCCATTCGCGACTGTCGATGGCGTGATTTACATCCCGGTCGAGCAGACCGCTGGAGCGCCCTCGAGGCCATGATGCGGCCCTTGCCGGCTCTTGGCTGCTGTGCTACCGATGCGCCCACAGCTTCCGAACTCGGCGGAGAGCGGGGGAGGTCCTTCCGCTCTCTTTTCGTCTGTGCATTCGCCCTCCGGTGCTCCGGCTTTGGGGGGCGGGTCGATCGCCCGGGGTCTCTCGGGATGCCTCACTCGGTCCTCTGGGCTGAAGGGCGCGATCCAAGACGAGCGCTGGGTCAGGAGGCTCCCGTTTCCCCATGAGCCTCGACGCCGCCAACACCAGCCAGCCCGTGCGCCTGCTCGAGTCCGTGATCGAGCCGGTCGTGCACGACATGGGCTTCGAGCTGTTGCTGCTCGAGTGGCTGGGCTCCGGCAAGCGTCGCGTGCTGCGGCTCTATCTCGACCACCCCGAGGGCGTGACGGTTGGTGACTGCTCGCGGATGAGCCTGATCATCGGTAACGCGCTCGATGCCGCCGACGCGGCAGCCAAGGCCGGCGCAGGCGATCCCGCGCTCGCCGCTCTGCTCGATCGGGCCTATACGCTCGAGGTCTCGTCGCCCGGCGTCGATCGACCGCTCGCCCGCCGCGAGCACTTCGAGGCCCAGATCGGCAAGCGGATCAAGCTCAAGACCCACGAGCCGCTGCTCTCGGAAGAGGGGGGCGACGGGTCCGATCAGAAGGCCTTCGAGGGCCGGCTGCTCGCGGTCGAGCCCGACGCCGAGCGTCCCGACGATCCCCACGCAGGCCTGATCGTGCTCGCAGACCGAGAGCGAGATCGAACCTTGCGAATCCCCTTGGCTCGCATTCGCCGGGCCAACTTGGTGTGGGAGGGCTGAGGCCAAGCGCGACCCGGCACCAACCACCACACGAACGAGGCAACGATGGAAGAGAACGTCAACCTCAGCACCGTCATCGATCTGATCTGCCAGGAGAAGAACATCTCCCGGGACGTGCTGATCGACACCGTCGAGCAGGCGGTGGCGACCGCGGCCAAGCGTGTGTTCGCCGACCGCGAGATCGAGGCCAGCTTCGATCTCGAGACCGGCAACGTGAACCTGTTCCAGGTCCTCTACGTGGTCGACAAGGTCGAGCTGCCGATGCGCGAGATCAGCGTCGAGCAGGCGCGCCGGGCCGGGCTCGAGGCCGAGGTCGGTGACGAGCTGCTCTTCCAGATCTTCTACCTCGACGAGGACGCCAAGCAGGCCGAGGCGCAAGCCAAGCAGTACCCGGAGATCCCGGCCCTGCAGAAGGTCAACAGCGCGTTCGGTCGGATCGCCGCGCAGACGG
>CBFGLP010001236.1:0-2726 GCA_965649595.1 uncultured Myxococcales bacterium
CATCCACTTCGAGGACGGCGGCATCGACAACGTCCCGCCGGTCCCGCCGGTCGACATCAACAACGACGGCGTCGAAGACAGCGCGGTCGCGCAGGCGCTGGCCTGCATCGGCCCGCAGGGCATCGACGGCTGCGGTTACGAGGCGCCGCTCGAGACCATGATGCAGGCGCTCGATCCCTCGGCGCCGTGGAACTGCCCGGCGGACGCCGATCCGGCGGTGTGCCCCAACGGTGGCGTCGCGCGGCCCTTCCTGCGCGAGGGGGCGGTGCTCGCCATCGCTATCATCTCGGACGAGACCGACTGCTCGATCCGCGACTACGCGGTGATGAGCGACGACGACTTCTTCTCCAAGCTCGACAACCAGCCGCTCCCGAGCAGCGCGATCTGCTGGAACGCCGGAGTCAAGTGCAGCGGCCCCGACGCCAACGGCGTCTACGTCAACTGCACCTCGGACGACACCGACGAGATGATGCAGCCGATCGGCCGCTACACCGACTTCCTGATCAACTACATGCGCGAGGGCCTCGGTAAGGAGGTCGTGATGCTCGGAGTGCTCGGAGTGCCGCCGGTCACCAAGCACGCCGATGCTCCGCCGCACGAGCCGGTCGAGGGCGGCGTCGAGGCGCTGGTCTATCGCAAGTGGAAGGACGGCATCTATCCACAGGGCGACATCACGCCCGAGGACGCCTCCAAGGGGATCGATGCCGATCACCAGCAGTGGTCCTTCGGCATCGGGCCGGGCTGCATCGGCACCGACGAGATGGGGAACGTGACCGCCCAGGCGATCCCCAACCCGCGCGTCCAAGAGGTCTGCCAGGCGCTCAACTACGACGACCGGGTCCGCTGCTGCATCGAGTCGGTCTGCGATGACGACTTCAGCGCAGCGCTCGGCTGCCTGACCGACGTGATCCAAGAAGTCTTCGTGCCGGTCGGATAGAACCGGCAGGGGCGCGGCTGCACCCGGGTTCGGACCTGGAGTCGACCCGGGTGGCGCCCGTGGTTGTGACAGAACTAGCGTCCTGGAGCGTCGGGGCGAGGGACCGTGCGCGTTCTGCCAACCGAAGGTTGCCCCCACGAGGACATGAAAACGTGTAGTCTTGCGGTCGCGCACTCGCGGGCGGCCGCCAGTGTCTCGGAGGACAGATGCGTAGGACGACCTTCAACTTGGTTTTCGGAACTGGCCTGATCGGAGGGCTCGGCTCGGTGATCGCCTGCAACGGCAACGCCGGCACCGACGACGAGGCGGACACGATGGTCACCCTGATCGGTGACGACGACAACAACAACGATCAGGACAACGACAACGACAACGCCGACCAGAGCGATCAGGACACCGACGAGGAGACGACCTCGAACTGTCCGATCACCGGCTGCCTCGACATGGAAGAGGACACCGGCAACGTGCCGACCTGCTCCTCTGGCGACAGCTCCTGCAACCAGCTCGACTTGCTCTTCGTGATCGACAACTCGGGCACGATGGGCGAGGAGCAGGTCAACCTCTCGGCCAACTTCCCGTTGCTGATCGAGAAGCTGCAGAACCTGACCGACTCGAAGGGCGATCCCCTGAACCCCGACGTCAACATCATGGTGACGACGACGGACCTCGGGCACCCGCAGTGCACCCCCTTCCAGCCCGACGGCTACGAGCCGGCTCAGGGCTCGCCGGTGTCGGTGCCCTGCATCAACCGCCTCGACGACTTCACTGGCCTGACCAACGACGCGCCCTCGTTCCCCGAGGCGTGCACGAACGGCTGTCCGGTCGCGGTCGCACCCCAGCCTGAGCCCTATATCCACTTCGCCGGGAGCACGACCAACGTGCCTGGCAACAACGTGTCCGGCGCGCTGAGCTGCCTCGGTCCGCAGGGCGTCAACGGCTGCGGCTACGAGGCTCCGCTCGAGGCGATGCTGCAGGCGCTCAACCCCGGCGCCGAGTGGAACCAAGGCGCGAAGCCCTTCTTGCGGCCCGGCGCGACCTTGGCCGTGGTCATCATCACCGACGAGACCGACTGCTCGGTGCGTGCGCCCGAGGGCTACGCGTACTTCACCAACGAGAACCTGAACACCTACTGGGAGATCAACCCGGAGACCGGGACCAAGACCCAGGCGACCTCGGCGGTGTGCTGGAACGCGGGCGTGAACTGTGGGATGCCCGATCCCGACGGCGTCTACGCGAGCTGCACCTCGATCGACACGGGCGTGCTGCACCCGCTCAACCGCTACATCAGCTACCTGAAGACCGAGCTGGTCGACGATCAGGACAAGGAAGTGATCATGCTCGGCATCCTCGGGGTGCCCGAGGTGACCGCCCACAACCCCGATCCGCCCTATCAGCCGATCGCGGGCGGCGTGCTCGACCTCGTCTATCGCCAGTGGAAGGACGGCGCGTGGCCGACCGGCGACATCCTCCCGGGTGACGAGGGCACCGCCGCGACCAAGGAGTTCGAGTTCGGCATCGGACCGGGCTGCACGGGCGAGGACGGCATGGGCGGGTTCACCGGTCAGGCGGTCCCCAACCGCCGCGTGCAGGAGGTCTGCGAGTCGCTGGATGATCCGGCGAACGACAAGGTCCGCTGCTGCATCGAGTCGGTTTGCGACGACGACTTCTCGGACGCGATCAACTGCCTCACGGGCATCATTCAGGAATCGATCGCGCCTATCGGTTAGGAGGGACGTCGCCGTCCTTTACCCTACCGAAGGGGGCTCCCCCAGCCGGGCAAAGCCCGTCT
>CBFGLP010001237.1:0-3201 GCA_965649595.1 uncultured Myxococcales bacterium
GCCTCGACCTGAGCGGCTGGGGCGACGCGTTTTCGCACGACCTGCTGATCCACGTGTTCGGACCGACGCCCGCCGCGACCTACCCCTACGAGCTCTTCATCGAGATCCGTGGCTACGATGGCGAAGACGAGTGTGAGTGCTGACGTGCGGGCGGCCTTGCTGAGCGTCGCTGCGCTGCTCGGTTGTCGCGAGCCCGAGCCGGCAACCGCATCGCGCGAGGCCGAGCCGCACGAGGCCCCCGCCAGTCGACCCGCGCGCGAGCGCATCGACGTGCACGTGCACCTCGTCGATGGCGCCGCCGACGAGCTGCTCACGGCGCTCGATCGTGCGGGCATCGCCAAGGCGGTCGTGATCGCCTCGCCGCACCTCGATCCCGCCCACGTCGCGCCACCTGGCCAGGCCCCCTTCTCGACCTGGCGGGCCGCCAATGATCGAATCCTGCGCGAGACCGCCGGCCACCGCGATCGCTTGCTGCCCTTCGTCACGGTCGAGCCGGCCGAGGTCACGCCCAGCGAGCTCGAGGCGTGGCTCGATGCTGGCGCGTGTGGAGTCAAGCTCTACGCCGGTCACCGCAGCCTGCACGAGCGGCCGCTCGACGATCCGAGCCACGCGGGCACGTTCGCGCTGCTCGAGCGTCGGCGCGTCCCGCTGCTGCTCCACGTCAACACCTTCCGCTACGAAGCCGAGCTCGATCGCCTGCTCGCTGCCTACCCAAAGCTCGAGCTGGTCTGCCCGCACCTGTGCAGCAGCCGGACCGATCTCGATCGACTCGAGCGGCTGCTGAGCAAGCACCCGGGCCTGCGCGTCGACACCAGCCATGGAGGCGGACAGCACGGGATCGACGGGCTAGCGAACCTCGAGCGCGAGCGCGAGCGCCTGCGAGCGCTGATCCACGCCCAGCCGGAGCGCTTCTTGTTTGGCTCGGATCTCGTGACGATCGTGTCGGCGAGCAACCTCGACGCGACCCGAGTCGAGTGGGACCGGCAGCTCGCCGCGAACCTCGGGCTGCTCGAGGACCAGCGCTTCGAGTTTCGGCGCCGCGGCGAGCAGCCCGGCAGCTTCGTGGTCGGCGAGTATTCCGGCCTCGCGCTCGACGGCGCAGTCCTCGACGCGGTGCTGGTCGGCAACGCAGAGCGCTGGCTCGCAGGCTGCGATCCCGGCGGTACTAGGTAGGCATCTCATGGCAATTCAGCGTCTCCACTTTGTTGTGTTCATGGCGGCGGCGAGCCTCGGCTTCGCGTGCCAACCCCCTGGGGTCGGCACGGATGAGGTCGGCGAGACCTCCGACGAGGCAGGTGAGGATTCGAAGGGCGAGAGCGGGTCGAGCAGCGAGAGCGACCCCTCCGATACCGACACGACCGAGAGCACGACCGAGAGCACGACCGAGACCGACTCGGGAGACTCCGGCACGGTCGATTGCACCGAGAATGACGCCTGGGAGAGTAACGACCTGCCCGAGAACGCGTCCGTGGTGGAGTGGGAAGACATCTTTAACGTCTCGGTGGAGGTCACCATCGACGCGTGCCTCTGGTCGGACGAGGACGACTGGTATCACGTGTCGGTCGACACGCTGGAGTACGACGTCTACGTGCTCCAGGTGGATGTGGTAATCCCAGGCACGAGCTGGTGCCCGGGCTGCTCGGGACTGGAGCTACCCGACGCGCCGGAGAACGCAGTGACCGTCGAGGTGTTCGACGCCGAGACCTTGCAGCTGCTGGTCACGCAGACGGTCCAGGACGGTCGCATCAACGTGGGCGGAGCGGGTGATGCGTTCTCGAGCAACCTGCTGATCCACGTGTTCGGACCGACGCCCGCTGCTACCTACTCCTACGAGCTCACCGTGGAAATCCACGGTTTCATGGGCGAAGACGAGTGTGAGTGCTGATGCGCGAGCGGCCCTGCCGAGCTCAGACGCTCAGGGATCCCGGACCAGCGCCGGCAACTTCTCGATCGCCTCCAGCCCCGACTCGACGATCGTCGGCATCAACCGACGCTGATGCTCCAAGTCGGTGACCGGCTCGCCGTGCTCGCTGAGCTGTAGCCGCTTGTCCGCGACCGCCTGCAGCAGCGCCTCGGCCAGCGCGGCGCGGTCGTGCTCGCCGTCGAGCAGCGGGACCAGCTCGCGCAAGGTGCCGTCGAGCGGATGTCGACGGTGGTGGAGCGAGACGATGTCGCCGTCCTCGCGCGCGAGCAGGCGGTTGAGCGCGCTCACCCGCGGGCGCTCGAGCTGCGCCAGCGGGGCGTCGGGCAAGGGCGGCTCCCAGCCGCGCACGACCAGCGTCTTGCGCAGCAGGCACTCGATCAGATCTGTGGCCAGCGCGTTGCGGCGCTCGGGGAACGCGGCCGTCGAGCGCTCGATGCCCGCCGCGGCGAGCCGGGCTTCGGCGGCTTCGAGCAGCGGCTCGATCTCCAGCGTCGCGGGCCAGCGCGCGAGCAGCTCGAGCAGCGCGGCCTTGGTGATCGGCGAGTGCGTGTCGATTGCGATGCCCTCGGTGGTGCGGAAGGTCTGCGCGACGCCGGGCGAGAGATCGACGGATTCGCCCAAGACCTCACCTTGAAAGCCAAACCGCAGCCCGAGCATGCGCAGCGGGCCGATCTCGCGTCGCAGCGGCAGATCGGCCGAGCACAGCAAGGTGGTGCGAAACTGGCGATTGCGGAGAAAGTCGAGGTATTGCTCGAACGCGACCTGATCGACGGTGATGCGGTGGAGGGTCTCGCGGACATCGTCGGGGAGGTCTCGGGCGACCATGAAGTGGAGATCCGAATCACACAAATATTGCAGGCCGGTCCCCTGCAGGCGATCGATGAACTCGTGAAAGTACATCGGCCGATTCTCCTGCTCGAGGTGCTCGTGAAACAGGTAGCTGTCGGGCATCGCCTGAATGAATTGCCGCTCGCGCTCGAGCAAGAGCGCGAATGGGCCGTTGCGGTCGGTCACCGAGGGGGCGAGGAACTCGACCAGCGCGCGGGCTTGCTCGATCTGCTTGCGCGGATCGTCGAATTGCCGCACGTGGAAGGCCATCATTCGGCGCACGACCTCGCGCAGGTGCCAGCCGGGGTACACGTTGAAGCTGACGAACGCGACGCCCTGCTCGCGCAGCAGCTGGCGGAACAGCTGCAAGATGCGATCTTGGACCGCCGGCGGGACCCACGAGAACACGCCGTGGCAGATCATGTAGTCGAAGCGGCCGAGCTCGGCCG
>CBFGLP010001238.1:0-14349 GCA_965649595.1 uncultured Myxococcales bacterium
CGCTCGCGCCAGTCGACCTCGGCGCCGGCGGTCCGCTGTGAGTCGATCGCCGCGGCGAACATGCGGCTGCCGATCACCGTGATCCGCAGCTCGAGCCGCTTGCGGATCTTCTCTTGGAAGACCATCGGCGAGTAGCGAAGGCCGTCGAGCGCGTCGAGGTGCTGCTCGCTCAGGGAGGTCGTGAACACCACCTGCTCCTCGCCATTTTCATTGTAGATCGGGAACGCCGCGAGCATCTTTGCAATTGCCCCGTCCGAGCATGATTCGATGAATGCCCGCGCCTGCTCGGGGTCGTTGGTCATCAGCGTCCGTGGCGTTGCGAGGCCGCACTCTCGGGCGAGCCGCTGCTGCTGGGGCTTGTGACCGCGCTGGCGGACCAGATCCGGCGGATCCAGCACGAAGCAGGGGGCGGCCGCCAGGATCCCTTGCAAGAGCGCCTTGGACTCGGACACGCAGCCCTGCCGAAGCTGCCGATCCATCTCCTGGGGGAGCCTGCCGGCCCAGTTCGCGCGCCGGTACCAGATCGCGTCGTCGGCTTCGATCTGCAGCTCTTTACCGTCACTACGAAAGCGAATCGCCTCACCGTCGGCGCCCTGGAAGAACACCGCCTGGGCGTCTGTGGGGAACCGATCGGTGTCGAAGCGCATCACCTCGGCGCCGCGAGCTTCGAGGTGCTTGCGCAGCTCTTTCAGCATTCCGGTGATGTCATTCGAGCGTGTCACCATGACGACTTTCGTGTGCTTGCTCATTTTACTCTCCCTCGTTCGTGTGGATTCGATCGTTCATGCGGCGAATCAGCGCTCGAGCGAGCGCCTCGCCAATCGGAAGCCCGAGGTCCCGCTCGAGCATTCCCCACTCGCCGTGCGGGTTGACCTCGAGAAACACGTATTCGCCGGTCGGCTCGACGATCATGTCGATCGCGCCTTGGCTGAGCCCGAGCGCAGCCATCAAGCGGGCGAGTCGCTCGTGCACCGGTGGCGGCAGCGTGTGATTCTCCCAGCTCGCGGTCGACTCGTAGCGCCAATCGACGCCGCAGCGGCGCCCGTCGAGCGCACCGACGAAGGCCTGACCGTCGACCCAGGCGATGCGCAGCTCGTAGGCCTTGGGGACGTAGCGCTGGAACACCATCGGGCAGTGGCGCAGCCCGTCGAGCGCGTCCATGTCCGCGGGCCGCAGGAGCCGGGTCGGCAGGCCGCCTCCGCCAGCCATCGAGTGGCCGAGCGAGGTCTGGAGCTTGGCGATCACCTGGCCATCGTGGGCCGCAAAGAAGCGCCGCGCCGCGCTCGGAACGGCGGTGATCAGCGTCTCGGGGACCTTCAGCCCGAGCGCGTGAGCCAGTCGCAGCTGGCGGGTCTTGTTCTCGGCGCAGCGGTTGGCGTCGATCGGATCGATCCACGCAGCGCTCGAGAGCAGGTCCAAGAGCCCCTGCAAGGCCGTCAGCGACTCGCGCCGAGCCGTATCGTAGTGGGCTCCGGCGAGCCGCTCGTCGGGGCGCGGCGGCCATACGCGCCACAGCCAGACCGCGCCGACCTCGAGCTCTTCGTCGTCGAGCAGCAGGCGAGCGCCGCGGGTCGAGCCAAGCTCGGCGCTGAGCGACAGCGCGCTGGGAAAGTCATCGGTGTCCATCCGCAGGGCAGGGACACCACGGGCCGAAAGAGCGCCCGCGACCCGCTCGGTGCAGAAGGGCTCTTGGCTGTGCGAGAGCAGCAGCACGAAGGAGCGATCGTTCATCGAATCACCTCACATGGTCGCGGGCGGGGTCAGGCGCGCCTTACCAGTCGGCGTCGCCGAACCAAGTCGTCGACTCGTCGTCGTCGCTCGGGTACTTCTTGGTGCACTCGCTGTCGAGGCAGTGGTAGGTCGGCTTGGTGCCGCCGCTGGTGCTGCTGGCCGCCGGATCGCGGTCCGTGCTCAGGAGGTGGGCGAAGAAGGGCTTGGCGCCCGACTCTTGCTGTTGCTGATCGGTTTGCTTGTTGGCCATTGCTTGGTTTCCTCTGTCGAGAGGCGCCACCTCGCTCGCGGCGCAAGCCCACGGGGGTGGGAGCGACGAGGCGGGTGGCAAGCGGGCCATTGTTGGAGGGCGGTCGGTATCTGACGGGGCGAGCGACGACCAGCGGAGGTTTTTTGTCGCTCGCGAACGCGCTGCGAGCGACGCACGAGCGGACTCGCACGCCCATCGCGGATTCGGCGTCAGGCGGAGCAGAAGCGGTGAACCGTCGTGAGCAACGCGTCCAACGGAACTGGCTTCATGAGCATATCCAAGCCCATCCCTGTGACTCGTTCCGCAGCGCGGAAATCGCCGGATAGCACGACGACGGGGATCTCCGCGAGGGCAGGGTCGTGCATCTGCTCCGCGTGAAATTGGATCCCGTTCATCCCCGGCATCATGAGATCGAGGAGAATCAAGCAGGGGCGTGGGGACGCGGCGCCGCGCAGCTTGGCTAGCGCGTCGGCTCCGTCGGTTGCGGCGACTACGTCGTAACCGTGCGCCTCCAGGGTCATCGTGAGGATCTCGCGGATGTCCGGGTCGTCGTCGACAATGAGCACGGGGCCACCTGTCATGGTCTCGTCCTTCCGGACTTCGAACCAATTATATGGTACAATATCGTCGTTAGTGGATTTTTACCATTTTATGCCGGCTCCTCGAAGCATTGCACATGACGCCGACCGACGACGCCGAAAGCCACTCGATGGCACGATACGCCATGCCCATCATCCACGAGACCCTCGCCACGAGCAGCCGCGCCACGGTTTATCGAGGTGTTCGCGCGTCCGACGAGCGGCCGGTGATCATCAAGGTGCTCACTCCGCAGTACCGCCCACAGCACCTCGCCCGCCTGAAGAACGAGTACGAGATCGGGATGACGCTGAATGTCCCGACGGTCGTGAGGCCGATCGCGCTCGAGAATCATCAGGGTAAGCCAGCCCTCGTCATGGAGGACTTTGGCGGTGAGCCGCTCGAGCGAATGCTCGGCGCGCCGATGGAGATTGGGACGTTTCTACGGATCGCCGTCCAGATCGTGTCGGCCGTGGCGGACATCCACGAGCGCCACGTCGTCCACAAGGATCTCAAACCAGAGAACGTTCTCGTCCACCCCGCGACGGGGGAGGTGAAGATCACCGATTTCGGAATCGCCGCCATGCTCCCGTGTCAATCGCCGGAGAGCGGGAGGATTGGGCGCATCGAAGGGTCGTTGCCCTATATGGCGCCCGAACAGACTGGTCGCATGAATCGTGCCGTCGATCAGCGGAGCGACCTCTACGCGCTGGGGATCACGTTCTACCAGATGCTCACGGGCAAGCTGCCATTTCAGGCGGCCGATCCCCTGGAGTGGGTGCATTGTCATATCGCTAGGTCGCCCGTACCTCCGGCCGAGGTAGTGCCATCGCTGCCCGACATCATCTCGTCGATCGTGATGAAGTTGCTCGCCAAAGAGGCCGACGAGCGCTACCAGAGCGCTCGCGGTCTGCAGCGCGACCTCGCGAGGTGCCTCGAAGACTGGACATCTCGCAAAGTGATCGCGCCGTTTAGCTTGGCCGAGAGGGACATCTCCGACCGCTTTCACATCCCACAGAAGTTCTATGGGCGCGAGGAGGAGAGCGCCGCGCTGCTTGGTGCGTTCGAGCGCGTCGTCGACACTGGAGCCCCCGAGGTGGTGTTCGTCTCCGGCTACTCCGGCATTGGCAAAACATCACTCGTCGGCGAGCTGCAAAAGCCCGTCGTGCGCGAGCGCGGCTTCCTGGCTTCGGGGAAGTTCGATCAATACAAGCGCGACATCCCTTACTCGACGATCGTCGAGGCTTTCACGGAGCTCGTGCGCCAGATCCTCGCCGAGAGCGAGGCGCGTATCACCGCCTGGGCAGAGCTCATCGAAGCCGCGCTCGGGGTGAACGGGCAGCTCATCGTAGACGTGATCCCGCCGGTCGAGCTCATCATTGGTCCACAGGCCCCGGTCCCTGCGTTGGCGCCACTCGAGTCGCAGCACCGGTTCCGGAGCGTGTTTCGACGCTTCATCGGGGTGTTCGCGCAGAAGCAACACCCGCTCGCGCTGTTTCTCGACGATTTGCAGTGGGCCGACTCGGGCAGCCTCGCTCTCCTCGCGGATCTCATGACTCATCCCGACACACGGCATGTCCTCGTCATCGGTGCATACCGCGACAACGAGGTGACCGCTTCGCATCCGCTCATGTTGGCATTGGGTGAGGTGCGGCGCGGAGGCGCGCGCATATCGAACATCGTGCTCGGCCCGCTCACCCGCGAGCACCTCACCATGCTCGTCAGCGATGCGCTTCATTGTAGTCGTGAAGAGGCCATGCCGCTCGCCGACCTGGTCAACGAGAAGACCGGTGGAAACCCCTTCTTCGTGAGGCAGTTCCTCACTGCTCTCCACGATGAGCACTTGATCGAGCTCGACTGGGACTCCGGAGTATTTCGGTGGGACGTGGCAAAGATCCGTGCCAAGGGCTTCACCGACAACGTTGTCGATTTGATGCTCGGAAAGCTCGCGCGGCTCGCTGCGCGCACCCAAGCGGCGCTGAAACAGCTCGCCTGTCTGGGAATCGTCGCCGAGGTGGCCAGCTTGGTGGCTGCTTTTGGCCGGTCGGAGCAGGAGACGCACGCCGGTTTCGAGGAGGCCGTGCGCGCGGGCCTCGTCCTCCGCCTCGACGGCAGCTACAGGTTCCTCCACGACCGGGTGCAAGAGGCCGCGTATTCACTCATCCCCGAAGCTGAGCGGGCGGCGGTACACCTGCAGATTGGCAGGCTGCTCTGCGAGCGTGCATCACCCGATGAGCTCGAGGAGAGGATCTTCGAGATCGTGAACCATATCGACCGCGGGGCCGCGCTGATAACATCGCGAGAGGAGCGGGAGCGGTCGGCTGAATTGAACCTGATCGCAGGCAAGCGGGCCAAGCGGTCGACTGCCTACGCTTCGGCGCTGAAGTATTTCGCCGCCGGGGCAGCGCTGCTGGAGAGCGATTGCTGGGAGCGGCGCTATGAGCTCAGCTTCGCGCTCGAGCTTCACCGAGCCCAGTGCGAGTACCTGACCGGCGACCTGAGCGCGGCAGAGGAGCGGCTGGCGATGCTCTCGCGCCGAGCCGAGAGCCTCGCCGACGTGGCCGCTGTAGCCTGCGCGCGCATAGCCCTCTATACGACCCTCGATCGGAGCGATCGCGGAGTCGAGGCCTGCCTCGAGTACCTCAGGCGCGTCGGCGTGGATTGGTCGCCGCACCCGACGAACGAGGAGGGAGAGCGCGAATACGATCAGCTCCGGCGAAGGCTAGGGAGCCGCTCGATCGAGCAACTCGTGGACTCGCCACCAGCGACCGATCCGGCCTGCTGCGCGACCATGCTCGTGCTCACGGACGGCGAGGCGCCGGCGTTGTTCACCGACGAGAACCTGCACTGCCTGCTCGTCTGCCGTATGGCGAACCTCAGCCTCGAGTACGGCAACAGTGATAGCTCGTGCATCGCCTATGTCTGGCTCGGCGTGCTGCTCGGCCCGCGTTTTGGCGATTATCGGATGGGGTTCCGCTTCGGCAAGCTCGGCCTCGATCTGTTGGAGCGCTGCGGCCCTCTCCGGCTAAAGGCCCGCGTCTACTTGGGCTTCGGGCACCGAATCAATCCGTGGACGAGGCACATGCGCGCTGGCGTCGAGCTGCTGCGTCGTGGATTCGACGCTGCTCAGCAGACCGGCGATCTCACGTTCGCGTCGTATATCTGCAACTGCCTGATCACGCTCCTCCTCGCGCTCGGAGAGCCGCTCGACGAGGTGCAGCGAGCGGCCGAGGACGCACTCGAGTTCACGCGGACCGCGAAGTTCGGGCTCATCGTCGACATCATCACCGCGCAGCTCAGGCTGATCCGGACGCTCCGGGGTCTCGTGCCGGACTTCTCGTGCTTCGACGACGAGCAATTCGATGAGCGCGAGTTCGAGCGCCACCTGGAGGTCGATTCGCGCCTAGCGATCGCTACCTGCTGGTATTGGGTCCGCAAGCTACAAGGGCGCTTTCATGCGGACGACTATGCTCGCGCGATCGAGGCGGCCTCCAAGGCACAGCGGCTCCTCTGGACGTCTCCGTCGTTCTTCGAGATCGCCGAGTACCATTTCTATGGTGCGCTCGCGCGGGCGGCATACTTCGACGCGGCACCTGCCGACGAGCGGCCTCACCACTGGGGGGCGCTCGTCGCCCATCACGAGCAGCTCGAGGTCTGGGCCGAGAGCTGCCCCGAGAACTTTGGCAACCGCGCGGCGCTGGTCGCCGCCGAGATTGCGCGCATCGAGGGGCGGACCCTCGACGCCGAGCGCCTCTACGAACAGGCGATTCGCTCGGCGCGCGAGAATGGATTCGTCCATAACGAGGCGATCGCCTATGAGGTGGCGGCACGAGCCTGGCGCGCGCGCGGCCTCGAGCTGGTTGCTGACACCTACTTGCGCGAGGCGAGTGATCGCTACGCGCGTTGGGGGGCCGAAGGCAAGGTGCGGCAGCTCGCCCGACTCCACCCGCAGCTCGTGGACCGGAGCTCGCTCGCAGCCACGGCCACGTTCGCAGTCCCGTGCGAGCGCTTCGACGCCCTGTCAGTGGTCAAGGCGTCTCAGGCCATCTCTGGTGAGATCGTCCTCGATCGCCTGCTCAGCCGGTTGGTTCAGATCGTAATCGAGCAGGCCGGGGCGCAGAAGGGCTATCTGATTCTCCGGCGCGAGGGCAACCTCGCGATCGAAGCAGAGGCTCGGTTAGACGATGGTGGCGCGGTGGTCGTGACGCTGCTCCGCTCGGTGCCAGCGCTGCGCTCGTCGCTCCTGCCGGCCTCGATCATCAACTATGTGGCGCGAACCAAGCAGAGGGTGCTGCTGCCGAATGGCGCCGCGACGCCGAGGTTTGCTTCAGACGAGTACATCGTCCAGACACGGCCAAAATCGATCCTGTGCCTGCCGATCCTCAAGCAGGGCGAGCTAATCGGGCTATTCTACCTCGAGAATGATCTCGTGGCTTCGGCGTTCACTGTCGACCGGCTGGAGATCCTCGAGCTCCTCGCCGCCCAGGCGGCCATCTCACTCGAGAGCGCCCTGCTGCTCGCCAGGGAGCATGCCGCGCGTGTGGCTGCGGAGGAGGCGGAGCGCCGAACGGCCCTCCTCGCCGAGGTCAGCGTGGAGCTCGGTGAGTCGCTCGATTACGAGCAGGTTCTGCGGCGGTTCGCTTGCCTATCAGTCCGCGAATTTGCCGATTCGCTCGTGATCGACATCGTCGAAGACGGTGCGATCAAGCGGATCGCGGGTATGCACGCTGATCCGGCCAAGCAGGTGCTCCTCGACGAGCTAGCGACGCGCTTTCCACCGCGGCTCGATGGTTCGTTACCGGCGTCTCGGGTGCTCCGCACGGGAGGGCCCCTGTTGATGCCGGAGATCACGGACGTCGACGTTCGGGGCCTTTGTGACGACGACGAGTACGCGCGGCTCGTCCGAGCGCTCGGAACCCGGACCGCGGTGTGCGTGCCGCTCATCTCGCGAGGAAGGACAATTGGGGCCATTACCCTCGCTTCCGCCAAGCCCGGACGCTGCTATGGGCGCGCGGACCTCGAGTTGGCGCAGGAGCTCGCCCACCGAGCGGCGATCGCCATCGATAACGCGCACCTGCACCACCAGACCCTGGAGGCGCTTCGCCTGCGCGAGGAGTTCCTGTCGGTGGCTTCCCATGAGCTACGCACCCCGATGACCTCGCTGACGCTCGCGCTGCAATTGATGCAGGAATCGGCTCCGGCGGCGGAGCTTAGCGAACCCTCGACCAAGTCGAGGCTGGTCGAGCTCGCGCTTCGGCAGGGTGAGCGGCTCAATCGCCTCATCGAGGATCTGCTCGACGTGTCGAGGATCGAGACGGGCGAGCTTCCGCTCGACCTCGCGGAGGTAGACCTCGCGGCCGTCGTTCGTGATGCCGTGGACCGGTTCGCGCTCAACCTAGCGCGTTCCAGGTGCTCGGTCTCTATCCACGAAGATGGTCACGCAGTGGGCCTTTGGGATCGATCACGCCTCGATCAGGTGGTGATGAACCTGCTCTCGAATGCGGTCAAGTTCGGCGCCGGAAAGCCGATCGAGATTCATGTCGGCGAGGAGGCCGGCCTTGCACGGCTGGTCGTGAAGGATCGAGGAATTGGCATCGAACCAGTCCAGCAGGGGCGCATCTTCGAACGCTTTGGTCGCGCCGTATCGGCGCACCATTACGGTGGTCTGGGCCTCGGCCTGTATATTTCTCGTTCGATCATCGCCGCGCATGGTGGCTCGATCCACGTCGCTAGTCAGCCAGGCGTTGGCAGCACCTTCACGATCGAGCTTCCTCGGGGCGCCGCTCCAGATGGCGGCTCCGAGGCTGGCTGAGGCAAGTCAGTCCCACTAGGGCTGACGGAGACAATTCATGATTTCACCTAATCGTCATCATCAGTCAGCAGGACAGCCACGTCGAGGTCGCATATAACCATCGCCGTGGGACGGCGTCGCTGCGGCGGAGCGATATTCATGTATCCAGCATCTGTAACGTCTTGCTTCCATATATCCCTCGCTCTGATGGTTCTGTCGCTCGGCCCGGTAGCCTGCGATGACGAGCCCGAGCCGAGGAACGAGCGCAGCTCCCCGCTGTCCGAGGACGACGGGCCGAAGCTAAAGGGCAAGCGGAGCCGCCGGCTGTCGGGTCTCACGTTGATCGGCTCTCACGCAACCGGTGCGTTCGACGAGGGCGCGGCCGAGATCGTTGCTCATCACGCCGGCAGCCAGCGCCTGTTCGTGGTCAACGGCGCGGACGAGACCATCGACGTGCTCGACCTCGCGGATCCCTCCGGGCTGGATCTGATTGAGCAGATCGCCATTGGTGATTGGGGCGCCTCACCCAACAGCGTCGCGGTTGCAGGCGACCTGATCGCCGTCGCGCTCGAGGCCCCGATCCGGCAGGATCCGGGCGTGCTGCTCTTGCTCGACGCCAACACGCTGGAATACATCAATCACCTGACGATTGGCGCCCTGCCGGACATGGTCACGTTCAGCCCCGATGCTCGCACGGTCCTGGTCGCGTGCGAGGGGGAGCCTGCTACCGATTACCTGGTCGATCCCGAAGGCGCGGTCGCGATCGTCGACGTCAGCGGTGAGGTCGCCGAGCTGACCGACGCCGACGTACGAATCGCCGACTTCTCGGGCTTCACGCTCGACAACCTCGATCCCCAGGTTCGCGTGTTCGGGCCCGGAGCGACCGTCGCTCAGGATCTCGAGCCCGAGTACATCGCCGTCTCGCCGGACTCTACTCAGGCGTGGGTCAGCTTGCAGGAGAACAACGCGATCGCGATCGTCGACATCGCTACGGCGATGGTCGTCGACGTGGTCGGGCTCGGGTTCAAGGATCACGCGGGCGCCGGCATGGGCCTCGATCCTAGCGACGCCGACGGCTCCGCGACGATTGCGAGCTGGCCGGTGCTCGGGATGTACCAGCCCGACGCGATCGCTAGCTTCAAAGCTGACGGGCAGACCTGGCTAATCAGCGCGAACGAGGGCGACGCGCGCGAGTACGACGGGCTGGCCGAGGAGGTTCGGGTCCGCGATCTAATCCTCGATCCCGTGGCGTTCCCGAACGCCGCCGAGCTGCAGGCCGACGCGGCGCTCGGCCGGCTCAACGTCACCAAGTCGCTCGGCGATCTCGACCACGACGGCGAGTGGGAGCAGCTGTACGGCTTCGGTGCTCGCTCGGTCTCGATCTGGACCGACGAGGGTGCGCTCGTGTGGGACAGCGGAGACAAGCTCGAACGGCTCGTCGCCGAGCGGCTCCCGGGCTACTTCAACGCCAACAACACCAGCAGCTCGTTCGACGATCGCAGCGACAACAAGGGCCCCGAGCCGGAGGGGGTCACGGTCGCGAGGCTGTGGGGCAGGCCCTACGCGTTCGTCGGGCTCGAGCGGGTCGGAGGGGTTGTCGTGTTCGACTTGAGCGATCCGCATACGCCGAAGCTCGTGCTCTACGACAACTCGACGCGCGAGCTCGCGGGTGATCCCGAGCTCGGCAGCGCCGGTGACCTCGGGCCCGAGGGGCTGCTGGTGATCGGTCCCGACGAGAGCCCGACCGGTGAGCCGCTGCTGGTGGTCGCCAACGAGGTGAGCGGGAGCGTGTCGGTGTTTCGGATCGAGGGCAGCTAGCCCTTTCTAGAAGGACTTCCGACGGAGCCTCGAACCGGAGGAGCGAGGCGGGATGGGTGGACGGAGCTCGGGTCGAGCTCCACGTGCGCTGGCAGGTTGCTGTACGTACCGGCGCACGTGAGTGGGATCCATGATCTCACATCTGCCTGCTGGCAGATCGCGACAACCGGGCGTAGGGATATCCTCGCGGGTCGTCTTCCACTCTCGTGAGCTTGGCGGTAGGATGTGACAAACATGGCCGTCGAGTGGACCAGCGATGAGCGGGAAGAGGTGGAAGCGGCGATGGGCCGATTTCCGGCAGAGAGTGGCTATTGTGCCGCGCTCGCCCGTGTCGTGCACCGCGTTGGCCGAGCACGCGACGAAGCGTCGCGCGGACTGCAAGTTCGACCCAAGGCGCCCGCTCGCTTCGTGCAGCCCAAGCGTCAGCTCCCGTCGGTCTGGTACAGCCACACGTTCGTCGAGACCCACGCCCATGCAGTCGATGCGCTGACCGGTGTCGACGGCTACGAGTCGACCCGCTACCTGATCGAGTTTTGGCGCTTTCCAGACGCACTCGAGATCATCGACGTGGACGTCGAGTTCGTCGATCCGGCGATTCAGGACGAGCCTCGGGACGAGCCATGAGTGGTCTGAGCCGAACCGTGGTCTCGTGGGTCGAGCAGCGTATCGACGACATGCTCGCAGCTCCGCCAATGTGGGGATCCGCTGAGGCAATCGAAATGCAGGTCCTGCAGCTCTTGGAAATGCGTGCGCTCGCGTTGCGACCGCAACAGGAACTCGACCACCCCAGGCGGGTGCTCGATATGTATGTGGCATTCCTTCGTGAGCGGTTCCCCGATGTCCCGCCGCGGCCCTTGTTTCAGATCATTCCCGACGCGGAGAGTGAAGGCTTTTGCAAGACCCTGCGAGAGTTTTGCACCGTCCTGAGCCGGACGATCTTGGCTGAGAACCCGTTCGAGCACAGTCAGCTGGCCATCAGGCTGACCTTCGATGCTGGGCGTAAACCAACGACGTCTGCGTTCACGGGTTATTATGAGGAGTTTCGCCGAGCTACACGCGCCTCGACCCGGGACCGAGGCTCGGGGCGCGCGAAGAAAGATATTGAGGATGCGACTGACTTCACGCTCGAAGACACGATCGTCACGCAGCCTAATGGCGCCCCGGGCGAGGTTCTCCTGCGCCTCGGTGCAGGACGGGAGGAATCGTCTGCAGAGGCGGAAGCCAAGGTTCGCGACGCGTTGTCTTCGATTGCTACCATCGTCGAATGGGCTGGCTCCGACGAACCGATCACTGACCTACGTCTCGATGACGTCGAGAGCCGCACTCGGACGGCCGTGCAGGCGCTTCGGCTCGTGCCGCGACGTGGGGTCAAGACCGCAGCATTCGGTGGGCGCTTGCTCGCTCGTTCGCGTCCCGTCGAGATCCGTGCTGATCACGAGAGGCGATTCGTGGAGGTTGTCGGCGCAGAAGCACGTGTCGACGCGTTTGACGAGTGCGACACGGTTCGCGCGATCGATTTGGACCGAGGCTTCTTCGTGCTCGGCAAGGGCCGGCGTTTGCCCTGCTATGCGCCCCCCGAGATCTTGGCTGGAATTGGAGAGGTTGGCGTTCGAGCTCGGGTTATCGGACGCCGATATCAATCGCTGTGGGGGAAGGCGTTCGTGCTGGTAGAGAAGGTGAGCATCGATAGTACGGGAGTTGGCCAAGATGGCTGAAGGGAGGTGCCGGCCACGCCGACACCTCCCCGAGCTCGATCATCGCTGGCCTACGCGAAGAACTTCTCGCCCTTCTCCGCCATGTCGCGCAGCAGCTGCGGCGGCGCGTAGCGCTTGCCGATCGTCGTCGCCCACTTGTCGAGCTCGACGACGACCTTGCGAAGGTCCTGGCGATCCAGGAACCCGAGCGGCCCGCCGTAGTTGGGCGCGAACCCGATCCCGAACACACCGCCGATCTCGGCATCCCGAGCGTTGCGCAGGATCCCGGTCTCGAGGCAGTGCGCGGCCTGGACGGCCTGGACGTAGAGCAGCCGGCGGGCGAGGTAGTCCACACCAGTCTCGCTCGGCGTGCCCTTGGCCAGCTGCTTCAGCCCGGGGTTGAGCCGCGTGCGCTTGCCCTTCTCGTAGTCGTAGAAGCCGGCGCCGCCGGCCTTGCCGGTCCGACCCAGCTCGACCATCGCCTTGATCAACGCCAGGCCCTCGGTCTCGACGTTCTCGGCCCCGAGGTACTTCTTGCCTTGCTCGCTGGCCTTGGCGCCGAGCGTCAGCGTGACCTCGTCGAACACCTGCAGCGGCGGCACGACCATGCCGGCCTGGCGGGCCGCCCACTCGATCAACACGGGATCATGGCCTTCGGCGACCAGCTGCGCGCCCTCGAGGATGTACGAGGAGAACACGCGGGTGGTGTAGAAGGCGTAGCCGTCGTTGACGACGATCGGGAGCTTGTTGATCCGCTTGCAGAAGTTCAGGCACCTCGCCAGGGTCTGCTCGCTGGTCTGCGGGCCCGTGATGATCTCGAGCAGCGGCATGACCTCGACCGGCGAGAAGTAGTGCAGGCCGATGAAGCGGTCCGGGTGGGCCGAGACGGTCGCGAGATCGGCGATCGGTAGGGCCGAGGTGTTCGAGGCCCAGATGCCGTTCTCGCTCAACTTGGGCTCGGCCTCCTGGGTCACGCGGTGCTTGAGCTCGAGGTTCTCGAACACGGCCTCGATGACCAAGTCGGTGCCGGAGAGGTCGTCGACGTCGAGCGTGGCGGTCAGGCGATCGCGGATCGCCTGCTTGCCGGCGGCGTCGAGGTGCTTCTTGCGCTCGCTGATCTGGTCCTCGAAGTGCTTGACGCCCTTGTCGAGCGCGTCCTTCGAGATGTCCTTGAGCACGACCTCGTAGCCAGCGTCCGCGCACACGTAGGCGAGCCCGGCCCCCATCATGCCGGCGCCGATGACCGCGACCTTCTTGATGCCGGCGTCCTCGATGCTCGGCAGGCCCTCGTGCTTGAGCGCGGCCTGGCGGAAGAACCACAGCGTGCGGATCATGTCCTTGGCCTGGTCGCTGACGACCAAGCCGGTGAAGTAGCGGGCCTCGACCTCGAGCGCGCGATCGAACTCGAGGCTGACGCCCTCTTGGATCGCGCTGAGGGCCGCCTCGGGAGCCTTGAACACGCCCGCAGTTTTTTTGCGCAGCATCGCCGACGCGGCCATGAACATGTTGCGAGCGTCGGGCGAGCCCGGGCGGGCGAGCGGGAAGCGGAAGCTCTTTTGATCCCAGGGCTGCTTGTTGTCCTTCGGATTCGCGGCGATCCAGGCCTTGGCCGCGGGGATCAGCTCGTCGCGGGTGGCGACCAACTGATCGACCAGGCCGGCCTGCTTGGCCTTGTTGGCCCGGAATTCCTTGCCTTGCAGGATCGCCTCGGCGGCCGCCTGGATGCCGATGATGCGAGGCAGTCGCTGGGTCCCGCCGGCGCCCGGGAGCAGACCGAGCTGGACCTCCGGCAACCCGAACTTGACGCGCGGATCATCGACGGCGATCCGGCGATGACACGAGAGCGCTAGCTCGTAGCCGCCACCGAGCGCCGTACCGTTGAGCGCGGCCACGACCGGCACGCCGCAGGTCTCGATCGCCCGATAGAGCTGGCTGAGCTGCCGGGTCTGGGAGAAGACCTCGGCCGGATCGCGCATCTCGTAGACCTTGTCGATGTCGGCCCCGGCGCAGAAGTCCTTGTGCGCCGAGGTGATCACGATGCCCTTGAGGCCCGGGCGGCCCTTGGCCCACTCGAGCGCGTCGGCCAGACCGGCTCCGTAGACGTCGTTGATGATGTTGACCTTGCCGGGCATGTCCAGGGTCAGGACGGCGACGCCGGAGTCGCTGTCGAACTCCATCGCCACGGCTTCGTTTCGCTTGCTCTCGCTCATGTTGGCTGCTCCTCGATTGGTCCGTGGCGCTCACACGCGCTCAATGATGGTTGCGACGCCCATGCCTCCGCCGATGCAGAGGGTCACGAGGCCGACGGTCTTGTCGTGCTGCTCGAGCGCGTCGAGCACGGTGCCCAGCAACATCGCCCCGGTCGCGCCGAGCGGGTGGCCGAGGGCGATCGCGCCGCCGTTGACGTTGACCTTGTCATGCGGGACGTCGAACTCCTGCATGAAGGCCATCGGCACGGCAGCGAACGCCTCGTTGACCTCGAACAGGTC
>CBFGLP010001239.1:0-2346 GCA_965649595.1 uncultured Myxococcales bacterium
CCACGCCTTCGCTGCGCGCTTCGGTCCGACCCGGAGCGGTGCCGGCATAGACCGCCTCGCGCAACAGCAGCGGCAGCAGCTCGCCGAACCGAGCGTTGTAGTCGGTCGCGCTCACGCGGTCGCCGACGGTGATCCACAGGCCCATCCCGGCCGCGACCCGCTCGACGATCAGCGGCGCGAGCTCGGTCGGCAACGCGCGCACGTTGGCGAGCACCAGCACGTCGACCTCGGCCAGCGCCGACTTGTCGCGCAGACGATCCTCGAGCTGATCCAGCGCCAGGCCGCGGACCTCGAGCCGATCGGCCAGCTCGCTGTTGTTGAGCGCGGTCGACAGGAAGAAGATCTCGTCGTTGGCTCGGGTCTCGCTGGGATCCCCGTCGACGAGCATGACCTGGATCGAGTCGCTGGCCGCGAGCCACAGGTGGCGGCGATCGTCGAAGGGCAGGGGATCGTCGGGGCGGTCCAGTAGCTCGACCCGCACACGCAGGGTCTCGCTCTCGCTGGGGGTGTGCACGAACTCGACCGGGGCGTCGCCGTCGGGCCCCAGCTCGACGCGGGTGCGGGCGACCTCTTCGTCACCGACGATCAGCGCGACGCCGACCTCGAGCAGGTCGGTGCTCTTCGCGGTCCCGCCAGAGAAACGATGGACGACCGCCTCGACGCGCAGCGCCTTGGGATCGAGCTCGGGCGCGGGCTCCCAGCGGGCCTCGGTCAGGCCGACGTGCTCGGGGGGCGCGGGCACGGGCTCACCCGGCGTGCCGCGGGTAGGGACCGGGACGATCGTGAGCGCGTCGCCGACGGTGGCGGGCAGCGAGCCGAGGCCACCTCCGGTGGGATCGCCGACCGCATAGATCACGCGCGGCCGATCAGCCTCGACCTCGCCGAGCATGCTGGTCGCGTGGGGGAGCGCCTCGGCCAGCGACCACGCGCCAGGTCGCGGGCCGCCTCGCTCGCTGGTCGAGCCCTCGCTCGCGCGATCCCACGCGTCTAGCTGCGCACGGATGCGGTCGACCGTGGTGCTGCTGTCATCGAGATCGAGGCGAGGCCCGAGCGGATCGCTGACCACGAGGCCGACGCGGCTGCCGAGCGGGAGCGCGTCGAGGATCAGCTCGATCTGCTCGCGGGCGCGCTCATGATCGCTGCGGCCATCGACGCGCAGCTCCATGCTGGCCGACGCGTCGAGCAGGATCACTGCGTCGTGGGGCTCGGCGAGCACGGTCACGGGTGCCTCGCTGCCGACCACCGGCCGAGCGAGGACCAGCACGAGCAAGCCGAGCAGGAGCAGGCGCAGGAGCAAGAGCGGCCAGTCGCGGATCGAGCGGCGCTGGGTGATGACGGGCTCTTGCGGGCGAACGAAGCGCAGCGCGGCGAAGCGGATCGTCTGCGGGCGCTCGCGGCCGAGCAGGTGGGCGAGCAGCGGCAGGCCGAGGCCGAGCAAGCCGAGCAACACGAGCGGCGAGAGCAGGCTCATCGGCGCGGCTCCGCGGCGCTCGAGCCGAGCAGATCGGGGGCCCCCGCGAGACGAGCGAGCAGCTCGAGCACGGGGCCGGTCGGATCACCCTCGCTGACCATCGGGACCAAGAGCAACCCGGCGCGCTCGCACGTACGAGCGAGCCACTGCTGGTGAGCGTGCAGGCGCTCGAGGTAGCCCTCGCGCAGGCTCGAGCCGGGCCCCTCGATGTTGGGACGGACGCCGCGAGGATCTTCGAGCTCGAGCACGCGCGGCTCGGACCAGGGGAACTCGAGCTCGTCGCGGTGGAGCACCTGAACGACGACGACGTCGTGGCCGGCGACCCGCAGTCGCTCGAGCCCGCGCAGGAGGGCTTCATCGGCGAAGTGATCGGGCAGCTCGCTAGACTGCGACTCCTCGCCAGCGGGGAACGACTGGCCGGCGCCGGGATCGAGCAGATCGGAGAGCACGACGATCAACGTCTGGCGACGCAGGCGTGCGGCGATGGCCTCGAGCAGCGCGGGCCACGGGCAGGCGCCAGACGGCTGCTGCCCAACGAACGCGCGGGCGAGCGCGCGCAAGCGATCGCGCCTGGCGATCGGCTCGAGCAGGCTGTCGTCGACGCGACCGTCGCGGCCGATCGCGAAGCCGACCCGATCCCCCTGACGCAGCGCGAGAGAGCTGAGCGCGGCGGCGACCGTGCCCGCGCGCTGCCACTTGCGCTGGGGTCCTTCGCCGTAGGCCATGCCGCCGGAGCCGTCGATCGCGAACACCAAGGCGAGCTCTTCTTCGCTCTCGGTCTGGCGCACGACGAGTCGCTGCGAGCGAGCTGCCGCCCGCCAGTCGAGCCGCCGCGGATCGTCACCGGGGACGTAGGCACGGTAGTCGCGAAAGTC
>CBFGLP010001240.1:0-3796 GCA_965649595.1 uncultured Myxococcales bacterium
CGGCTCGACTGCGGCCGAGCTTTGCGGCGCAGCCGCGACGCGGAACCTGACGGACGTTGCGAACGGCTCTGTCCCGAGCGCAAGTCTATGCATTAACGCGCCCGCGCACAGAGCCCCGGGGCGGTACTGTCCGAATAGGGGGCGCTCTCCATGATTGCTCTATTCCCCCTACGGTCGAAAAATCGCTCGATTCGCCCCGAGCCGCGCGCGAATCACCGAAACATCCGCTCGAGCACCCCCTTGCACTCCCCCACGACCCACCCCGTAAAGTGAGCCACCAACGAGACATCCGCGACCGAGAGCTCCGTCTCCGCCGTCATGAAGTTCGGAAACCTGCGCGGCAGCTCGCTTCGAACCTTCGCGTCCAACAGCCCCTCCCACGCCTTGCACGGGCTCAGGACGATCCACAATACCCGCACCCGCTTCCCGCCAGCGACCGCGAACTTGTCGTTGCGCACGACCTCGAGCTCCTGCTCGACTGCCATCGGCCCGCCCTCGGCGAGCCGCTTGCCAAACCCCTCGAGCAGCGCCTGGAACTCGCCCTTGTCGTTGGAAAACACCTGATTGCTCGCAAAGTCCGGGTTACCTTCGCCCGGGTCTCGGTAGGGCCGATACCCCTGGCCTTTTTCCCACGGTCGCATCCCGAACAGCGGCGGGATCTGGCTGTCGACCACGATGTCCCCGTCCTCCTGGACGATCGGATCTGGCGGGTTCACGAACGCGATCACGTTGTCGATGTCCGAATACGCCAATAGGTTCGCAATCGCGGTGTTATCCAGCGAACCTGCGTCCTCGAACTCTCCCGCGGTCCCGGCCGGCTTGGGCCAAGAAGTCGAAAAATAGATCAGCGAGGGATCGAGGCCCAAGAAGCCATGATCGCTCAGCAGATCCGCGTACGCGGCCGAGCTGATCCCGGCGATGTCGCTGAGCGCGAGCGGGGCCTGCTGCTCGATCTTCGGGCGCTCGGGCGAGCCGACCAGCCACTGGCCCCCGAACGCGAAGCTCGAGATCCCGCCGCCGCCGACCTCTTGGCCCATCAGCGCGCCGATCTTCGAGCCCATGATGCCCGCGAACACCGGCGTGAACTGGACGGGCGCGAGCACCTCGACGTCACCGCGACCGCGCACGCGCATGGCCCCGTTGACGATCAAGAAGGGGCGGCGAACCGCTCCGCCTTGGCGGACCACGTAGCAGCGCTCGGGCAGGCCGGGGTTGGCCAGCGCGATCGCGTCGGCCATCGCCTGGTCGAGCGCGAAGTAGTCGGCGGGCAGCTCGTCGTCGTTGAAGCGGGCGAGGTCGAAGTGGGCGAGCAGGTTGTCGCCGATCATGCGGGTCCACAGCCGGTTCTCGGGTACCCGCGAGAGGCGCTCGCGCATCACTCGAACGAGCACGCTCGCCAGCGACATGGTCCACTTGGTCAGCGGCACGCCGAAGTTATCCTCGGGCAGCGTGCGCAGATCCGTCGGATCGTCGCCTTCGGACCAGCGCAGCGTCGCTGGATCAGCCACGTAGGTGCCGAGGAAGGTCTCGTCGTCGAACGATTTTGGTAAGAACGTGAAGGGGACCGAGAACCAGCTCCCGCCCGACACCGACGAGATCGCTCGCACGTGATCGAGGAGGCCCAAGGCATGCAGCGCTCGCATGCCGCCCATGCACGAGCTGGCCGAGCGCGAGCCACCACCGGACAGCGCGATGCCAACGTTGCCCGGCGTCCGCGGGAGCCCGGTGAAGCGAGTCACGCTCAGGCCCTCGCCGGTCAGGTACGCGTGTGCCTCGAGCAAAGCCGAGCTAGTCACGCCCCGATGTTCGCGACACCATGACGAAAGACCAAGCGCAATCAGATCCGGTTAGCGCTTGGAAACACCCGAGCGCTCGTCGACGACCGCCTGAATGGCCGCCTCGAACCGGTTGCGCTCGGCGAAGCTCTTGATCTTCGGCCCGATCGTCGCGTTTACGAGCGCGGCACCCATCATCACCAGGCGCGAGCTGAAGAGCAGGTGAACGTCGTCCAGGCGCTCTTTGTTGTCGCGCATCCAATCCGTCCACATCCGGCGGAACTCGGACTCGAAGAACGCCAGGTCGGTCGCGTCGAACGACATGCTGATCCGATGGCCATCGGTGAGCCGCTGCTCGCAGCGAGCCAGGATCGGCGGAACGACGATCGCGGGGGCGGTGCCGTAGTAGCGGACCAAGAACACCGCAGGCGCCAGCTCGCGCAGCTCCGCGTGGCCGTGCTCGTGCTCGATGAGCAGGCGTTCATCGTCGTCTAGTAGGCGCATGTGTCCGAAAGCTGCCAGTCGCCGGAGTGTAGCGAACAAGCCTCCAGGTGGGGAGGCAAAGGGGCGCGAACTCGCTCCATTCGATATGCGCACCCTTGGTGCGAGAACGGCGCAATGCGCCTCATTCCGCCTGCACAATAGCTCTGGAGCCAGCGTGAGCGCTTTATGAACACCTCGACATGATGCGCTCGGGTATCAGTCGAGTATTTCGATTTTTTCTGCGATGTAGCGGGGCTGACGGTTATCCGACGCTGCAATGCCGACACGCCACCGACCTAGGCGCGGGTTCGAACGACACGAAAGCCGATGTTCGGAGTGACCGCCTCGGACCAGCCGGGGCCGAACCATCCCCAACCCTCGCGAGCCATGCGCCGCGACACCGTGACGGCCTCGGCTGGATCCGTCCACGAGCCGCCTCGCAGCACTCGCAGATGCGGTACCTCGAGCAGCGCGGGGTCGACCTCGCGAGTGGGCGCCTGACTCCCGAGCAACGCGGAGTCGGGCTGCTCAGCTCGCACCGACGCGGCCAGCTTGCCGCTCGCCTGCTCGCTGTACGCCAGCGCGTCGTAGAGGCTCGCCGTCCACTCCCACACGCCGCCGCACATGCCGTAGAGGCCGTAGCCATTCGCCAAGAGCGTGCGGGGCTCGGCGATCCAGAACTCGCCGAAGTGGTCGAAGTCGCAGCGGCTCGGATCGGGCGGCTCGTCGCCCCACGAGTAGCGCTTACCGATCAGCCCGCCGCGAGCGGCCTTCTCCCACTGGGCTTCGGTTGGCAGCGAGAAGCGTGCGCTCGGGCTCGACAGCGCCTCGCAGAACAGCTCGGCTTCCTTCCAACCGACGGCGACCATCGGCTTGCGGCCATAGGGGTTCGGGGTCGACATCAGCTCGCGCGCCTGCTCCTCCCAGCTCGCGTCGCGCTTGGCCGAGCTGCAGTAGTAGGAGCGGATCTTGTTGGCCTGCGCGAGCATGAAGCGCTTGTGCCCATCCGCGTCGTCGTCGAGCTGGTCCGGCATGCCGCGAGGCGGTGGTGGCCAGCCGAGCACCTGACAGAAGCTCGCCCAGTCGATCGGCGTGTCGCTGATCCAAAACCCGTCGAGCAGCACCGGATGAGCCGGGCGCTCGTCGGGGTCGCCCTGGGTCGAGCCCATGACGAAGGTCCCGGCGGGCACGTAGCGAAACGCGATGCCGCGCTCGATCACCTGCAGGCGGTCGAGCACGTCGAGCCGCTGCGCGGCGATGGTTGGGTCGGCGGGCGAGAGGCCGTAGGCGCGGTCGAGGGCTGCGGCTGCCAGCTCGAGCTCGCCTTCGCTGAGCCAGCGATCGGCCGCGACTACCCAGTCGCTCGGATCTCCCTGCGGGCCGCGTGCTCCGTCGTGCAAGAGCGCGTCGCGATCGGCGATCATCGCTGCCTCTCCTGCTGGGGAGCCGTGCGTTCCAGGTTGCTCAGCGGCGGAAGCCGCAAGCCCGTCTCGGCCAGCGCCTGCCACTCGTCGTGCCAGGGATCGGCCGCCTCGGCG
>CBFGLP010001241.1:0-3011 GCA_965649595.1 uncultured Myxococcales bacterium
GAGCTTCGCAACGTGATCGAGTACGCGTTCGCGGTCGGCGAGGGGCCGACGCTGACCGCCGACGAGCTGCCGCCGGAGCTGCGCGGCGAGGCGCCACCTCGCAGCAAGCGGCTGGCCACCGGGTCGATGGCGCCCGAGGACGAAGAGCGAGCCCGGATCCTCGAGGCGCTGCGCGTCGCGGGTGGGCTCAAGAGCCAGGCGGCGGAGCTGCTCGGGATCAGCAGGACGACGCTATGGAGGAAGATGCGGGAGCTCGATCTGCACTGACGCCCGCATCCCGCGGATCACAGCAACCGTCGCTCTCGCAGGGCCGGGACGATCCGGCGGGCGAGGACAGGCGACAAGTCGGCCTCGACGGATGCGTCCGCCGGGTACCAACATTGGGCGTCGATCTCCGCGCAGGGCGATGGCGATCCGGTGATCTCCCCCGAGTACAAGGGAACCCGAACGATCGTATCCGGCTCGTTGGCGGCGACGTCCGTGAACTCGCCCAAGAACTCGAGGGTGTCGAGCCGGAGCTCGCACGCGATCTCTTCGGACACCTCCCGCGCGAGCGCCTGCTCCCAGGACTCGCCAGGATCGGGCTTACCGCCGGGCAAGATCCAATACCGAGTGCCGCGCTTGCGCACGAGCAGCACGGAGCCGTCGCGGATCAGGGCCAAGCCGACCTTGACGATCTCTCGGCTCACTCGGCCCCTTCGGTAGCGCCCTTGGCTTTGCCCTTACCCTTGCCCTTCGCCGGCTGGTTCTGGGTCTGCGGCTGCGCGGCAGGCTTGGCCGCCGCCTCCCAGTCCTCGCCGGCGAGCAGCGTGTTCACGAAGTCCCGCACCCGCTGGCGCACGCGATCCTTGCCGACCAGGTTGAGGGTCTCGAACACCCCCGGCGTGGCCGTGCGAGCGGTCGTGGCGATCCGCAGCAGCATGAACAGGTCGCCGGCCTTCCAGCCCTGCCGCTCACAGAACCCGCGCGAGTAGGTCTCGAGGCTCGCGACCGAGAAGTCGCGCGCGTCCGGATCCTTCTCGAGCTCGTCGATGTACGCGCGCAGGATCTCGACCACCTCGGTGCGCGAGCGGTTCTTGACCCGCGCCTTGCCGAGCACCTGCGAGTAGTCGAGCTTGTCGCCGAAGAAGCAGGCGACGTAGGGGATGAAGTCGTCGATCCGATCGATGCGCGGCTGGGCCTGGATCACCAGCGGCAACAGCCGCTCGTCGCTCAGCTCCTGCTCGCGGATGCGGGCGAGCAGCTGCTCGGGCGTGAGCGCCCGGATGTCGTGACCAGAGAAGGCCTGCAGCTTGGCCATGTCGAACACCGGCGAGCCGGTGCCGACGCGCTCCCAGGTGAACGCGTCGATCATCTCCTGCAAGGAGAAGCGCTCTTGGTCGCCGCCGATCGAGAAGCCGAGGTTGCCGAGGAAGTTGAGCAGGGTCTCGGGCATGATCCCGATCGCCCGGAAGTAGTCGATCGAGACCGGGTTCTTGCGCTTGCTCAGCTTCGACTTGTCGGCGTTGCGCAGCAGGTTGAGGTGATACCAGCGCGGCGCCTCCCAGCCGAACGCGGCGTAGAGCAGGATGTGCTTGGGCGTGGAGTTGATCCACTCCTCGCCACGGATCACGTGGGTGATCTTCATGTGGTGGTCATCGACCACGTTGGCGAGGTGATAGGTGGGGAACCCGTCGGCCTTGAGCAGGACCTGGTCGTCGATCAGCTCGTTGGCGAAGTGGATGTTGCCGCGCAGACCGTCCTTGACGATCGTCTCGCCGCCGAGCGGGACCGCGAGCCGGACCACGTGGGGCTCGCCCGCGGCGACGCGGGCCTTGGCGTCGTCGGGCGAGAGGTTGCGGCAGTGCCGGTCGTAGCCGGGGTTCTGCTTGGCGGCGACCTGGGCCTGACGGACCTGCTCGAGCCGCTCGCGGGTGCAAAAGCAGTGGTAGGCGTGGCCGCGCTCGATCAGCGCTTGGACCTCGCGCTGGTAGAGCGGGAGCCGCTCGGACTGGCGGTAGGGACCGTAAGGTCCGCCGACGTCCGGTCCCTCGTCCCACTCGAGCCCGAGCCAGCGCAGCGCCGCGAGGATCGCTCGCTCCGAGCCTGCGCTCGAGCGCTCCTGATCGGTGTCCTCGATCCGCAAGATGAACTGCCCACCGTGCTTGCGCGCGAACACGTAGTTGAACAGGCCGATGTAGGCCGTGCCCACGTGAGGATCGCCGGTCGGGCTCGGAGCGATGCGCACCCGCGGTGGCATTCGGCCCAGATCCGCCCCTGAGGAGTCCAAATCGTCCGCTTGGGGCCGGTTTGCGGCTTCGCTGGCCATAGGCGGCAGTGCCTACCACGAGGGGCTCACGGTCGGTACACTCGCCACGCGTGAGCGACGTCAGCAGCGAGATCTATCAGGCCGTCCGAGACGTCATCGCCCGGCGAAGCTACGACCGGGCCATCGCGGCGACTCAGCTGTGCGAGCGACTGCTGCACAACGAGGGCGCGATCGTCCGGCAGGACGACGAGATTCTGGTCGGCGATCGGCGGCTCAGCATGGACCGCGAGCTGCTGCCGCGGATGGCTCAGTCGACCGGCCTAGGGTTTGCGATCTACGCCGGCAACCGCCGCATCGCGGTCGCTACCGTGCTCGATGCTGGCACCGCGCCCGAGCTCAACGACTTCGCGCCCGCCGACCTAGTCGATCGGGTGCTGCGGCGGCGCGAGATGTTCAAGGGCACCGTCTACTACCGCGACCGCGACTACATCTCGGTCTGCCGTCCGCTGCACGCCTCGGGCGGTCAGGACTTCGCCCCGATCGGCATGATCGAGGCCTTCCAGGACAAGGAGGCCTACTTCGATCTGCTGGCCGCGGCTGCCCGCAGCGGCGTCGAAGATCAGGTCGCCGAGGTCGAGGAGCGGGCCGACGGGATGGAGGACGTGATCCACTTCATCGACGACGTCGCCCGTCGCCTGCAGCTGCTCGCGCTCAACGGCAACATCATCGCGGCCCAGGCCGGTGAGCACGGTCGCGCCTTTCG
>CBFGLP010001242.1:0-4207 GCA_965649595.1 uncultured Myxococcales bacterium
ACGGCGACGGCGATGGTGACGGTGATGGCGGCCCTTGTACCGCGCCCGGGACCACCGTGCCCGAGTTCGAGCCCTTCGTACCTGGCGATGACGTCCCGCTACCGACCTGCAGCACGGGCTGGGGTAGTGACGCGCCTCTGCAAGAGGCCAAGTGGGCAGTGATGATGCCCCAGGCCAACCCCTACTACTATTATATCCCGGTCGTGGTGAAGGCGTTGCCCGGTGGCGGCGCGCTCTTGGTCGAGACGACCCAGCTGCACTGGTTCGATGGGCAAGGGCAGGTCACCGGCGAGGTATCGCACGGGTTCTCGAACGTTCGCCCGGCCGCCGTGCACGTGCGCGAGTCGGACGACCACGTGTTCATCGCTGGAGGAGCCGACACCGACATCGTGATCCGCGAGTTCGCCGACGGGGTGATGGCCAGCGAGCTGACGGTCCCGACCCCGGGCGACAACCCGCGGGTCGCTGCGTTGTTCGCCTTCTCGCCCGACGAATGGCTGATCGCGGGCGACGAGTTCGACCCCGACGAAGGCAACGAGGCGTTCTTCATGCGCGTCGACGCGCAGGGCAACGAGCTGCTTCGCAAGGCCCCGCCCGCCACCTACTCGTACTACTACTCGACCTACGTCAGGTTCGGGGCGCTCGACGCCGACGACAACCTGTTGTTCGGCAGCGGGAGCCAGCTGTGGATCGTCGACGCCCTCGATGGCTCGGTGCTCAACCCCGGCCTCGCCCTCGGCGGCCTACGTGGCACGAGTGGATCGGCGACCGGCAGCGGGTTCGCGTGGGCGTCGACCGTCAACCAGGACGGCTCGATCTCGCTGATCAACGCGTTCGGGGTCAACCAGTGGACGCAGACTTACGATCGGGCGTTCACCTTCGATAATTTCAACGATGTTGCCGCGCGCCCGGGCGGCTACGTCGTCGGTGGAGCCGACGGTATCTGGTGGCAACCGGGGCAGTTCCAGGCGTCGACTCAGCCCTTGGTGATCGCCGTCGACGAGCAGGGCAACGCGGAGTGGCTCGGGCGACTGGCGATCCCAGGCGACACGCGCAGCGTGCATGCGGCGTCGGATGGCAGCGTCGTGGCGGCCGGCAATTCTCGGACCGGTGGCGAGAGCTACTACGACGTCGACGCCTGGATCTGGGTGGCGGCCTGGTGAGCGCTCAGTAGGGCATCGGCTCGACGGGGGCAGCCGGCGGGACCTCGACCAGCTCACCCGGCGCGGGCTCGGGCTCGGGATCGGGTCCGATTGGCCTGCCGATCTCGACCGAGGGCTCCGGTTTGCCCTGTGGCCAGCGGGCGTACTGGTAGAGGTACTGCAGCTTGTCTTTGCGCAGCACCACGCGGCTCTCGGCCCAGATGATCCCGAGCGCCACGATCCCCGCTGCCCCGGCGATCGGGGCGAGATACACGATGAACCACCCGGACGCGGCGCTCAGCGGGATCAGGACGCCAGTCAGCCCACCAACGCCGCCCATCCAGGCCCCGGCCTTGCGATCGACTTGCACCGTCGCGCGCTCGACCTGAGCAAAGGGCCGCGCTTGGTCACCATCCTTCTTGGTCCGGATCACGACCTCGCCCTCGGGCTCGGCGGCGAGCAGCTCACCGACGAGCCGCTCGCCGCCCTCGAACCGGACCCAGGTCTTGTAGCCGTGCACGGGCACGTCGCTGACCGTCGGCTCGCTGAGCGGCGCGGGGGTTCCGTAGCCTTCTGCTCGATCGGGCGCATGCACGCACGCGCTCGCCAAGCTCAGGCTCACTACCAGCGACCAGGCTCGGCGACTCACGGCTGCACCTCCACGCTCCGCGCGGGCAGGTCCGGCTCGATTCGCGTCTGCCAGAACACCGGCTCGAGCTCGTGCTCGACCGCCTGAAAGATCGGCGCCAGTCGACGCAAGGTCGCCTGCGGATCGGCGAAGAAGCGGGCCGCCTCGAACAGATCCTGCTCGGCGATCCAGTCCTCGCGCATCCATTCCCAGTAGTAGCCAGTCGCCGCCAAGAACAGGGTCTGCGGGCCCTCGGGGAGCTCGTAGGTCAAGGTCCAGACGTCGCCGGGATAGCTGAGCAGCTGCCGCTGTGGATCGAGCAGCGCAGCCAAGCCATCGTCGTCGGGCTCGCCCGCGTGGGCCAGCGCGACCGGCTGCAAGCTGGTCGCCTGCAGCTCTCCGGCGTAGCGAGCGAGGCTGACTTGATCGAGCTTCCACCGACCTCGAGTCAGTCGCAGCCGCATGCGCAGCGGCCCGGTCTGCGCGAGCTTGGGCACTACGACCGCCTGCGTCTCCCAGGCGATCGGACCAAATTCTCGCATCCCGCCGACCGCCTGCCAGCGCTCGCCGTCCCACACCTCGACATCGATGTCACCGAGCGCGGCGTCGAAGCCCCGCAGCAGCCCGACCAGGGGTCCATCGGCGCCCTCGCGGTCCGCTCGCAGGATCCACTGCGGCGCCTCGGCGCCCATGTATGCGAGGCCTTGATAGAACAAGAAGGTGTCGAGCAGCGTGTTGCGGGCCCGCAGCAGCAAGGCGAGCTCGCTGCCGGCAGGCGGGCTCGCGAATTCCAGCTCGATCAACTCGCGGGTCGCGAGGTCCTGACCATCGGTGGCCGAGCTGTACTCGATCATGTCGGCCGACTCGACGGCGTCCAAGCAATCGCCCACCAGCCCCCGGCAGCCGGTCGGTGCCACGCGATCCTCGACGCCGACGAACCCTGTCCGGGTATGAAACACCTCGACATCGGGCGTCGGTCGGGCCACGCTGAGCAGCTCGACGCTGCGCAAGAAGTGGGTCTCGAGCGCCTCGTTGGCCATGTAGAGATCAAAGCGCCCGGACGGCGGATCGACGACCCCGAGATGATCGACGTCCCGCTCCTCGAGCGCCGCCGCCACGGCCGACGAGAACCCCTCCGCGCGCAGCTCGACCCGCTGATCACCAGCCTCGACATAGAAGGTTGGACACGAGCCGAAGCAGGCCTTGGGGTTGACGGCGCAGAAGATGCCCATGCCCGCGACTGCCCCGGTGGTGATGCCCATGATCGCCAGCGAGGTCGCGTGGGTCAGCTGCTCCGGCGTGTTGGTCTCGACTAGCGCGACCTGGTCGTAGGCGATCGTGAACCCACCTTCGGACAGGAGCTCGCGCTCGGCGGAGTAGTGCAGCCCGAACCCCTGCAGCTGCTTGGCCTGCTCGTCGAAGTCCCACTTGTCGAGCACGTAGACGCGGCCGTCCTTGGTGTGGACCTTGACGAAGGGCGCGTCCTCGCTGGCCGCAGGCGGAGCCGTATTCGTCGAGACCTCGCCGGTCGGCGGCTGGTGATACTCGGCCCGGAAGTTGGTCGAGCACGCCAGTGACAGGGCCAAGCAGCCCAGTAGTCTCGTGGTACGCATTCCCGAGCGAGCGTCGCCGCGGCCGGCAGCGAGCACAAGCGCTCGACTTGCGCTCGGCGTGGTTCGTTGTTCAAGCCCCGAAATCACGCGTTTCGAGCGCGGGTGAGCCCAAACGCGAGCGAGCTGAGCTGCCGGAGTCCCGAACCAGGACGAGGGAGTCCGTCGACGCACTGCGAGTTCGGTGAGCACGACCCTCGTCTCGGTAGCCACGCCCTCACGCCCCCGCTAGCATCTTCTCGTCACGACGATCGAGCACGGGCTGCCAAGCACCCCGCTCGCAGGGAGTCTAGAGAGTGGACGAAGCGAATCGAAACTCGGGGTCATCGTCATCCATCACCGTCCAGGGCGTCACCTTTACTTGGGAGCCCAGCGTCGGTGTGTTCCGGGTGTTCGACATGCCCGTCATGGCCCTGTGGATCGAAACGACGCTCGCCGGAATGATGCAGGGCATGCAGCGCATGGTCGGCACCGAGCGCTTCAACCTCGCCATGCAAGGGGGTGGGCGTGACAGCATCTCGGGCGATTGGGAGTTCATCTCCAGCGCCCCGAGCTTCGAGCAAGGCTTCGCAGATCTCGCCCCGTTCGCAGTGACCCACGGATGGGGAGTCTGGACGATCGTCTCGATCGATCGCAGCAAGCGCGAAGCCGTGTTTCGTGTGCTCAACAACTGGGAGGCGCTCTATCAGCGCGCCCTCGGCGTGCACTGGGGCACCAACATGACCGCTGGCAAGTTTGCCGGCTACTGCTCCAAGCTGTTTGGCGTCGACTGCTGGGCCACGCAGACGCGCTTCCAGGCCAAGGGCGACGAATGTGACGAGTTCATC
>CBFGLP010001243.1:0-2476 GCA_965649595.1 uncultured Myxococcales bacterium
GTGCTCTCGGTCGCGTCCGTCGTGTCGGCGGTCGTGTCGGTGTCGGCAGTCGTCTCGGCCGACTCACCACTCTCGCCGTCGCCATCACCGTCCCCGTCGCCATCACCGGTCTCGGTGCCGGTGTCGCCAACCTCGTCGTCGCTGGTGCCGTCACCGCTGCAAGCGAGCGCGAGCGCCAGCACTGCCACGGTCGTCCAAGCCAAGCGCCGGGTGCCCGGCACGATCTCGTTCATGTCACGCATGGTCGATCTTTCTCCCGAGCCCGCGCTTCGTCTCGGAACGGCGGGCGATCTCGAGGCGGTAAGCCGGCTCGACGGGGGGCCGAGCCGGCTCGATGGTAGCGATCTTCGAGCGAGGTCGGGCGCACGCGATTGCCGCACCATGCTCATCGATCGAAACTCAGGTTCCGTGCCCACTCGGCCAGCACCTCGGCCTCCCGCTGCGACAGATCGACCGGCAGCTCGAGCACGACTCGGAGGTCCGGCCGGAGCACGAACACATGGTTGATCATGCTCTGGCTGGCCCGATCGAGGTGTCGCTCGGAGTCCTCGTCATCGAGCTGGCCCTGCTCGGCGCGATCGGCCGAAGCCTCGCCGTCGCTCTCGGTGCCCTCGGACGCCGAGGCCGGAGGCTCGCCCGCCGCACCGTCGGCGCCGACACGTCGATGGTCACGAATTCGCTCGGCGAGGTCGCGCGGATCGAGGCACCACTCCAGCCGACTCGGGTGGCCTTTTCGACCGACCCGGAAGTCACCGCAGCCGTGCTCCTCGAGCGACCGGAGCAGGTCGATGGCGTTGCGCCGGCCGAGGCCCAGCTCATCGATGAGCTCATCGACGGTGATGCGCTCGACAGGCTCGGTCTGAACGAGCATCTCGAACAGCTTTTGGGCGGCAGGGAGAGAGCGATAGAGCTGACGGAGGGCGCCAATGTTGGTTCGAACCATGGGGGACTCTCGATGGCTACGAGGACGTGTGGTGACGTCGTCGGGGGCAACGACTGCTCGAGGGGCACGCGCGCGTTCGTGAGCACGCCCGAACGTCGCGCAATGGTTCGGTGTAGTTCGCCAATCAAACGATCATTTTTTTTGCTGTGAGCCGGCGCGTAACCACTAACCATTGCGCGATAACGATGCCGGCCCACTAGCCGGACTCGTTATCGCGCTTCGTTTCGATTTCGCGGACCAACCACCACGTTGGCGATCGCGTACAGCAACAATCGGACGCCCGCGAGGGCGACGAGTGACCATACGGCGCCGCGCAAGCCGTGCGTCGGAATCAACCATGCCGAGAGCCCTACCGAGGCTATCAGGGCGAGGACGTTCAGCGCGAGCTGCATGCGAAACTGCCCGAGCGCGGTCAGAGTCTGCGAGAGCATGTTGGCGAGGCCCAGCACGATCGCAGCGAGCGACGCCAACACCAGCTCGGGCAGGTACACGACGTACGCGGGCGTATAGGCGAGCCGGAGGTAGAGCTCGCCGAACGCGACCACCAGCGCGAGCATGACCCCATTGAGCAGGGCGACGAGCATGAGCAGCTTCATGAGCAGCCGCCAGAACCCCTGCGCGTCGGCGACCGCGAGCTTGGCGAGGCGAGGCACGGCCGCGTTGCCGAGCGCGAGGTTGACCACCCCGCTGCCCTGCAGGATCGAGAGCACGGCCGCGAAGAAGCCGACCTCGGCGAGCCCATGGTCCCGCTCGAGCACGTAGGCGGGGACGTTGCCGGTGATGCCGAGCAGCCCCGCGGCGAGGCCCATCGGGAGCGCGCTCCAGACCAGCGCCCGCAGCTCGGCTCGATCGAAGCGCGGCCGCAGCTCGCCGTGAGCGCGCGCCTTGGGGAGGTCGTAGGCGAGCAGCAAGGCGAAGCTGCCGAGCACCACGAGCGCCAGCGCGACCAGCTCGTCGGCGAGCACGAGCCCCAGCGCGAGCAGGCCGAGCCAGATCACGCCCGCGAGCGCGCGCGAGATGCCGATCGGGCGCATGTCCTCGGCCTGCTGGGCGCGCGCGTAGAGGATGTCGGCGACGCTGCCGGCCGCACGCACTAGCGCGAGCAGGAGGATCACGACGCTGGTCATCCACGGCCAGCCACGCGCGACGCAGATCAACGCGACGCAGATCAATGCGAGCGGCTGAACTAGCAGCCGCAAGGCCAGGTAGTCCGCGAAGGGCCGCCGAGACTCGACGTCGACGACATAGATCGGTCGCAGGTGAAGGTTGGCGAGCACGATCACCGGGGTCGCCACCGCCAAGCCGAGCGAGTAGCGACCGAGCGCCTCGGGTGACGCGAGCTTGGCGACCACCATCAAGGTCAGCCACTGGCAGGCGGCGAACACCAGCTCGCCAAGCAGCGTCCACGAGAGGCTGCGGCGCAGCGATGGTGGACGATCGCGCGGAGGATCGGCCGCACGCGTGGCCGGGGAGTTGGGCGAGCCAGTCTTCATGGGTCCGGCGAGCCCCCTGTCCGGCCCTCCGCCAACTCGC
>CBFGLP010001244.1:0-5097 GCA_965649595.1 uncultured Myxococcales bacterium
GACGAGCTGTCGTCCGACGAGCTGTCCTCCGATGTGCCGCTGTCCGAGCTCGAGCTGGACTCTGCTTGCTCGTCTCCGATCTCGTCGCTCTCCTCGCCATCCTCGGCCACGCAGAACCCGTAGACACAAGCGAGATCGGGATCGCAGAAGGCCCCTTGATAGCAGCCCTCGGTCTCCTTGCCGGTGCCCTTGCCGGTGCCCTCGGTCGCGGGCACGCACGCGCCGACGAGCACGAGCGCGAGGGGGCCGAGCACGCGACACGAGCGGCTGCGATCGGATGAAGCCATGCGTCCTAGCTTCGCGGCGATGGCCCGCTCGGGTCAACCGGAGCGGCCGGAGGCCAGCGAGCTGGCCGGAGGCCGAGGAGGTCGAGGAGGACGGACAAAGTCCGCCCGGACTCAATCGATTAGCAGGGGGCTAGTAGCAGACCTCGTCGCCGTTCATCAGCGCCAGGCAGTCCATCCCCTGCGGACAGGTGAGCCCACCCGAGCAGTCGAGCACACAGTACGACGTCACCTCGCCATTGCAGCGGGGCATCGCGGAGCCGCCGGTCGGCAGCCAGCAGTCGGCGTCGCTCGTGCAGAAGTTCGTGCAAAAGCCCGCGAGCGGCCGTTGCTGGCCCTCGTCGATCACGGTCGCGCAGGCGTCTAGGCCCGGGCAGCTGTCGTTGGTGAGGCAGGGCGAGTAGAGCTCGCCGAGCCCTGGCTGAGGGGCGTTGTTGCACCCCTCGAGATCGAGCTGGCAATCGGGAGCACACGCGAGCGTGCCGCGATCCCAACCGAGCGACGTGCAGCTCTGGCCGGCCAGCAGGGCGCCGTCGCAGGCTTCGCCGCGGTCGAGCTGAGCGTTGCCGCAAGTCTCGATCGGCAAGTCGGGCTCGGGACCCTCGTCGCTGTCGAGCTCGCTCGACCCGTTCGACTCGCCAACATCGTCCGTATCGTCGGCCTCGTCGGCCTCGTCGTCCTGCGCGACGCAGTAACCATAGATGCACTGCAGATCGGCATCGCAAAAGGCCCCCTGATAGCAGCCCTCGGTCTCCTTGCCGGTGCCCTTGCCGGTGCCTCCAGTCGCGGCCGTGCAGGCGGCGATCATGCCGGCGAGGCCGAGCGCGCCCAGCAGCCCGGCGAAGACCAGCTTGCGATCGACTGCTTCGGACACCGTCGACATGTCTACCGTGAGCGCGGGGTGGAGCGCATCCCCTTCGGCGGGCGAGGCCAGCTTCGACGCGCAGAGCGAGCGCCTGTTGCGCTCACTCGATCGGAGCTATTGTGGACCCAGCCTTGCGAGCGAGTGTGAGCGAGGGCATCCTCGCTCGCGTCCATGATCAAGTACATCGGCTCGAAGCGGGTTCTGCTGCCCGTCATTGTACGGGCCGTAGCCTCGGTTCCGGGCGCGACGCAGGTACTCGATCTGTTCAGCGGGACGTCCCGAGTCGGGCACGCGCTCAAGAAGCAGGGCTTCGCGGTCACCGCGAACGATCACAACGCATATGCGCATCGCCTGGCCACCTGCTACGTCGAGGCGGATCTCGAGGATGTCGAGCACGACGCTCGCCGCCTGATCGATGAATTCAATCAGCTCCCGGGTCAGCCGGGCTATTTCACCGAGACATTCTGCGAGCGTTCCCGCTACTTCCAGCCCAAGAACGGCGCGCGGATCGACGCCATCCGCGAGGCGATCGCGGCCAAGGGGTTGAGCCCCACGCTCGAGGCGGTCCTGCTGGTCTCGCTGATGGAAGCGGCCGATCGCGTGGATTCGACCTGTGGCCTGCAGATGGCGTTCCTCAAGGAGTGGGCGCCGCGGTCTCACAATGATCTCGAGCTGCGAATGCCCGATGTCCTGCCTCGGGCGATGCACGGGCCCGGGCGCGCGATCCGGATGGACGCCGAGGGTGCTGCGGCCGAGATCGAGGCAGACGTCGTCTATATCGATCCTCCCTACAATCAGCACAGCTACCTCGGTAATTATCACGTGTGGGAGACGCTCGCGCTGTGGGACAAGCCGGACGTATATGGGATCGCGTGCAAGCGTGTAGATGTCCGATCGCGCAAGTCGGCCTTCAATAGCAAGAAGGCGTTTCACGACGCGATGGCGCGCATGATCGCCAGCATTCGCGCGAAGGCGCTGATCGTCAGCTTCAATAATGAAGGCTATATCTCGCGCCCCGAGATGGAGCGATTGCTGAACTCGCGCGGCGCCGTGTCGGTAATCACTCAGCACTATCGGCGTTATGTCGGCGCCCAGATTGGTATTTATAATCCCAAGGGCGAGCGCGTCGGCGAGGTCAGCCACCTGCGCAACGAAGAGTATGTTTACGTGGTCGATCTCGCGGGGCAGGGGCTCGACCTCGCGTGGGCCGAGCCGCCGGTGCAGCCGTGTGAGGTCGAGGAGCCGCTCGACGAGGCGGTCGGAGCAGAGCCGCTCGACGAGGTGGTCGAAACAGAGCCGCCCGGCGACGGGTCAGCGCTGCGGCCCGAACCGGTGGCTCATGCTCTCGCCGAAGCGCCGGACCTCGAGGGTGGCCCGGCCGTCCGCGTGGACCTCGACGACCCACATGTCGCCGTACTGGTCCTCGGCGATCGATAGCGTCTGCGAGACGCCGAGCCCGGTGAGCAGCGCCGGGATCGTGTTGGAGTGCCCGACGACCAGCACGTGCTGGCCGCGACGCTCGCGGAGGCGGCGGACCAGCCCCTCGACGTCCTTGGGCGGATACACGATCGGCTCGATGCCGGTCACCGCGAGCACGGCCGAGGCGGTGTCCCGCGAGCGGCGAGTCTTGGTCACGTAGACGGCGTCGAGCTGATCGATCGGTAGATCCTCGGTCAGCGCGAGCGCCCGCAGCTGGCCTGCGGGCGAGAGCGGCGGATCCTCGCGTAGCGCCGGGTCTGCGTCGTCCGGAACCGTCTCCTTCTCGGCGTGGCGGATCACGAACACCGTGACCGGCTCGGGCTCCGGCAGCGGGGCCTCGCACGAGCAGGTTGGCGCGCAGCCGAGCGAGAGCCCGAGGCCGAGCAGCGCGAGCGTGGGCAGCAGGTGGCGGCGAGACAGGCTCATCGGCTCACCGACCCCGCCCGAGCGCGCGAAGTGTCACGAGCCGCTCGGGCGCCGAGCGATCTTCATCGTCCAAGAATGCGTCCTTGCCCTGACCGACCTCGCCAGCGAGGAGCTCGCGATCCCACAGGTGCGAAGGCTTGACGTTGCCGACCGCGGCGAGCAGGTGCCTGCGAATCAGCGGGTTGTCCTGCTCGAGCGTATCGAGCAATTGCTTGATCTTCTTGCGCTCGAGCTCGGGCTGCGAGCCGCACAGATCACAAGGCACGATCGGGAACCCGGACAATTGCGCGTACTCGGCGATCTCGATCTCGGCGCAGCTGGCCAGCGGCCGGATGATCGTGTTGCGGCCGTCGTCCGAGCGCAGCTTGGCCGGCATCGCCTTGATCTGCCCGGCGTTGAACAGATTGAGCAGCAGGGTCTCGATCACGTCGTCGCGGTGGTGGCCGAGCGCGATCTTGGTCGCGCCGAGCTCGACGGCGGTCTCGTAGAGGATCCCTCGACGCAGGCGCGAGCAGAGCGAGCAGTAGGCCTTGCCCGCGCGGGTGTTGGCCTTGACGACCGAGTAGGTGTCGCGGGCGATCAGGCGGTACTCGAAGCCCTCGGCCTCGAGGTGCTCGCGCAAGAGCTCGACCGGAAAGCCCGGGTGGCCTTGATCGAGGTTGACCGCGACGAGCTCGAACGTGAAGGGCACGACCTTGGTGTAGGCGCGCAGCAGGTGGAGCAGCGCCCACGAGTCCTTGCCGCCGGAGATCGCGACCATGATGCGATCGTCGGGCTCGATCAGCTCGAACTCGCGGTTGAGCTGCGAGATTCGGCGCAGCAGCCGACGCTCGAGCGTGAGCCTTCGCTGCTCGTGTCGCTCGGGCTCGACCTGCGTGGGTGCCGAAGACGACCCGCTCATAGCGCCCCCTGGACCAGCGCGATCAGCCGCGGGGCGTCCTTGACGAGCGCCTCGAGCTCGATGCGCTTCTTCGACCGATAGATGAACCCGAGCAGGCGATCGTCGCGGCGCCACAGCACCAGGTAGCTCGACTCGGTCGTGCGCCCGGTCGTGTCGTATTGGGTCATCTCCTTGAACCCGACGTCGACGCCCTCGATCGTCTCGACCCGCGGCATGTCGGCGATCTTGCCGTCGAGCTCGCTCTGCGCGGCAGGGTCGTCGACCTTCTGGACGATCGGCTCGATCACCGTGTCCGACTGGACCGCCTCGCGCAGGGCCTTGCCGACCTCGAGCGCGACGGGGGCGAGCTGCTGACCGCGGGCGAGCGCCGCCTCGACGCCCCCACCGCTGCGCTCGGCCCCGGTCGCGAGCAGCTGCTTGCCCCTGCTGCTGAGCTCGCCGGTGTCGGGCACCTCGTCGTCCCACCACTGCTTGGCCTTGTCACCGGCGGCGTCGGCCAGCTCGCGGCCCTTGGCCTCGGCTTGGCTGCCCAGCGCTTCAACCTTCTCCTTCACCTCCTCTTGGGCCTGCTCGGCCGAGCAGGCCAAGGGCAGGGCGGCGAGCAGGGCCGAGAGCGAGGCGGCGCGCAGCGACGAAGGCATGCCAGTCACGATGGCCCGAACGTACGGCAGGTGGGGCGCGACGCCAACCCTCCCCCTGGTACCATGCTCCGCCGGCGCCGACCCAGGGTCGTGCCGAGCCCCCCTCGCCGTGTCGGTCCTCCGCACCATCGTTCACTCCTCGCGCGCGCTCGTGACCACGGCCAAGGACGCGTCGCGCTTTCGCGAGATCGCCCAGGTCTTCATCACGCACGGCTTCGGTTGGGTCGTCGCGCAGCTTCGCCTGCGCCGCGAGCTGCAGATCGATCACGCGGACGAGGACTTCGGCCGCGCGGCGCTGACCAGCCCCGACACTGGCAAGCGGCTGGTCAAGGCCCTGACCACGCTCGGGCCGACCTGGGTGAAATTCGGCCAGATCCTCTCGACCCGACCCGACATCATGCCGGAGTCGATCATCGTCGAGCTCGCGACCTTGCAGGACGCGGTCGAGCCGGTGTCCTTCGCCGACATCGACGGGCAGCTGCAGCGCAACCTCGGCAAGGA
>CBFGLP010001245.1:0-9132 GCA_965649595.1 uncultured Myxococcales bacterium
AGCGCGAGCAGGTCGCTCATCACGTTGTTGACCGAGATGATCGGCTCGTTGCCGTCGATGTCGGTGTTGGTCTCGCCGGGCAAGGGCGGCTGCGTGCACTCGGGCGCGAGCGCGGCGATCTGGCTGCGGATCTGCGCGACCGACTCGAGGTGGGCCTCGAGTCGGATCTTGTCGGCAGCGCCGACCCGCATCTGCAGGGCCTTGGCGTCCTCGCTGACCGCGTCGAGGGCCGCCAGCCGGTGCGGGGTCGCTGGATCGTTCTCGGGCGTGAAGCTGGCGAACAGCTTGTTCCAAGCCTCTTGCGGGTTGGCGATCTGCGGCATTGGCTGATCGGGGCCCTTGTGCGAGAGGTATTGGAGGGTTGGACCCTCGCTGCCGACGATCCGCTTGGACACCTGCAGCTGGATCGAGGGCAAGAAGGTCTGGCTGCCGATCGCGTCGGCGGCGACTTGGTCGACGGTCGGGCCACCGAACTTCGACGAGTAGTTGCCCTGCGCCGGCAGCTCGATGAAGGGGTGGCCCGAGAAGAAGGTGCAGCCGTCATGGTGACCGCGGCGGTGCTCGGCGGCCGCCTTGACGTCGAAGCCGGACAGCACGTGACAGTAGTCGATCACCCCCGCAGCCATCAGCGGGGCGAGCTGCGGGGTGATGTCGTAGTTGGGCCCCTGCGCGCTCGGATAAAAGCGAATCCCGCTGTTGCCGTCCCCCGGGATCTGGAGCGCGCAGCCGTTGCCGAAGAACCAGGTGATCAGGCGGCGAGGCAGCGCGCCGCCGTTGGCCAGCGCGGTGCCGTGCTCGTCGAGCATGATCTCGAGCATCGGCAGGGCCAGCGCGACCATGCTGCCGCCGACCATGCCGCGGAGCATGGTCCGTCGGCTCAACCCCTTGGAGCGGACGAGCGGCGCCTTGCGGCGCGGGTGCTTGGGTTGATCGTTGCGGGTCATAGATCCTGCTCCCCCACGTAACGGAACGCCTTGCTGCTGACGAGCTCGACCAGCGCGGCCTTGAATCGGTACTCGCCCTCCATGAAGGCCTGATCGACGCCGACGAGGCGCGGGATCTCGCCTTCGGCCTCGACGTGGCCAGTCGCGTGGCGGTAGAGGTTGATCACCGTGCAGAGCGAGAACTTGGGCCGCTCGCGCAGGATCTCGCCGAGCTGCAGCGCGCCGTCGAAGCTCTCGCCGTCGAGGTCGCTGAGCGTGTCGATCACGACGCCGTTCTCGATCGTGCGGAACTGACCGATGCCGTCGTAGTTCTCGAGCCCGAGCCCGGTCGGATCCATGATCGAGTGGCAGGCGGCGCAGCTCGGCTCTTCTTGGTGCGCGGCCAAGCGCTCGCGCATGGTCTTGTACTCGGCGCCGGAAGGCAGATCGGTGACCACGCCTGGCGGCGGGGGAGGGATCGCGGCGCAGAGCAGCCGCTCTTGCACGAACTTGCCGCGCAGGGTCGGTGACGTGCTGCTGACGTGGGCGAGCACCGAGAGCAGGCTGGCGTGGCCGAGCACGCCGCCGCGCTTTTGGCCCGGCGGCACCGGGATCTTCTGAAAGCCGCTCGGGCCGGGGTAGGCGACGCCGTAGTGGTCGGCCAGCACCTCGTTCACGTAGGTGTGCTCGGCGGTGAGGATGTCGCGGTAGTCACCGTCTTGCAGCCAGATGATGTCGTCGATCAGCGCGAGCGTCTCGACCTTCATCGAGTCGGCCAGGTAAGGCGACCAGCCAGGGTAGGTGGTCGTCGACTTGGCCGCCTCGTCGAGCTGGCGCAGCTGCAAAACCTCGTCGAAGAAGTTGTCGAACGCCGCGCGGGCGCGCTGATCCTCGACTAGGACCTCGGCCCACGCCCGCACGCCCGCGGCGGTGTCGAGCTCGCCGCTGCTCGCAGCCGCCAGCAGCTCGCGGCTCGGTGGGCTGTCGAGCAGGAAGAACGACATCCGCGTTGCGATCTCGTAGCCGTCGAGCTTGCGCAGGGTGGGGTCGTCGGGATCGGGCTCGCCGACCTCGACCTGATAGATGAAGTTGGGCGACTGCAGCACGCCCGCGATCACGAACTCGACGCCCTTGTTGAAGTCGGCGAAGTCGAGCGAGGCCGACAGGCCGACGTCGGACCAGCGGGTCAGCTCGGTGTCGTCGAGCGGGCGTCGCCAGGCGAGCAGCCCGAATTCCTCCACGAAGCTGCGCATGCAGTCGAGGTCGTCCGGTCCCTGGGGTGTGCACTTCAAGTAGGGATCGACGGCGCCCGGCGTATTGATTGCGATCGCCGCGATCGCGCCGGCCGACTTCTCGTAGGCGTCGATGTCGAAGCTGGTCAGCGAGATCTGGGCGGCACCGATCGCGTCGAAGCCGTTGAGCGCCACGTCTGCGCGCGGGGTCGCGGCCATGGCTGCCTGCGGACCGAGCAGCGAGCCGACCGCGGCGACGTATTGGCGGGCGAGCAGGATCCGCAGGCGCGGAGCCGCGTACTCGCCGTCTTCGATGCCTTCGTCGTCGCCTTCGGCGGAGTCGGCCTCATCGTCGAAGCTCGTGCCGAAGGTGCCGCCTCGACCATCGCCGCCCTGGCAGCCCGCTAGGATGAGCAAGGGCAGCGTCAGGATGCTGCGTGTCAGCATGTATCGACGTTGGCATGGGGTGAGCGTGGGGCTCAAGTCAGGATCACGTCGCGGCTGCGGATGAAGGCGCGGCTACGAGTATTTCAGGGCAGGACGTGAGCGCATGCTCGGTATCGCTACCGACACTGATTCGCACGTCGTGTCCCAACGATCAGCGAGTCGCTCGGACGAGCGCTTTGTTAGGGTGTGGGCATGCGCTCACGAGTCACCGCTGCTTGTCTGGTCCTCTCGATGGTCCTCGTCGGCTGTACCGAGCCGACCGAGGAAGGCAGCGACGAGCTCGGCGAGACCGCCAACGAAGCTGGAGATGGCGACTCGAGCACCGGAGATGGCGACGGCGACTCGAGCACCGGAGATGGCGACGGCGACGGTGATACGGACACGGATCCGAGCACCGACACGGATCCGAGCACCGACACGAGCCCCGAGACCACCAGCGAGAGCGAGTCGGACAGCTCGACGGATACCAGCCCGAGCAGCGACTGCACCGAGATCGCGCTCGAGCTGATCGAGCTCGTCAACGCCTACCGAGCCGAGAACTCGCTCCCGGCGATCCCTGCCTCACCCTCGCTCTGCACCGTGGCGACCGCTCACGTGCACGACCTCTCCGACAACAGCCCGCACTCGGTCGGCGAATGCAACCTGCACAGCTGGTCGGACCAGGGCGAGTGGACGGCCTGCTGCTACACGCCCGACCATGCGCAGGCCCAGTGCATGTGGGACAAGCCGCGCGAGCTCAGCGTGTACATGGGCAACGGCTACGAGAACGCGGCGTGGGGAGTGCAGTCGGCCGAGCAAGCGCTCGATCTATGGAAGTCGAGCGGACCGCACAACGAGGTGATCCTGAACCAGGGCATCTGGACCGGATATCCGTGGGGATCGATCGGCGCCGACATCCACGATGGCTTCGCGGTGCTGTGGTTCGGGGTCGAGGCCGATCCGGCCGGTTGAAACCGAGCAAAGTGACTCACTTCTTGCGCGCGAGCACGAGCACGCTCCCTTGCTTGCCTGCGCTCTCGCGGATCTCGACCCGATCGAAGCCATACTCCGGCAGCTTGGCCGCGAGCCGCTCGGGAATGACGACCCGATGGCCATGCTGCGCGAACCCGAGCTCGATCAGCTCTTGCGGCCTGCCGATCCCGAGCACCAGTCGCCCACCCGGCACGAGCACCCGCGCGAGCTCCCGGAACCCTCGGTCGACGTCGAGCCAGAAGAAGATAGTGTGGAGGCTGAGCACGGCGTCGAAGCTGGCGTTGGGCAGCGGGAGCTTCTCGACGATCGCTCGCTCGAGTCGCAGGTGCCCGCGCAGGCGCGGGATGATCAAGCGGCGCCGAGCCTCGGTCAGCAGCTCCGGCGAGAGCTCGGTCCCGAACACCTCGCCGGTCGGACCGACCGCGTCGAGCAGCAAGCGAAGCGAGGCTCCTCCGCCGAACCCGACCTCGAGCACGCGCTGGCCTGGCTGCAGCTCGAGCAGCGCGACGGCATCGTGGATCGCCGCGCGGTTGACCCGGTTCAAGAACCAACCAGTGAGCGAGGCGAGCCGCCCGTGCGGGAAGCCGAGCTGGTCGAGCACGAAGGCGGGGAGCGGCATGGGCAGATGGTAGGCGATCGACTCGGCTCTTCGAGAGATCGCGCTCGTCCCGCGTCACTCGGCGAGATCGTTCGACTCCGAGTCGAGGTGTAACCCATCGCTCGTTCGGGACGAACCAGACGAGCCACGAGCTCGTCTGTCGCGACGCGGGTCGAGCACGTACACTCCCGCAGCCTGCCTGCAGCGCCGAGCGGCGCCGAGACGACGACCATCACCGTGCCGACGCCGAGCGAGCAACCTCTCCCCGAACCGTCGGCCTCGAACGGTCCTCAGGAAGCCAGTCCCATGGCTGAGCTCGACGATCGGGCGAAGCGACGCGCGCTCTCGACCGTCGCGTTCACGCTCTTCCTCGACCTCGCGGGCTTCGGGATCATCCTGCCGATCCTCCCTTACTACGCGGAGTCGATGCATGCGTCGGAGACCGCGGTCGCGCTGCTGGCCACCGCCTTCTCGGCGGCCCAGTTCGTGATGTCGCCGGTGCTCGGGCGGATCAGCGATCGTCACGGTCGCCGGCCGGTCATGCTGCTCTCGATCGCCGGCTCGGTCGCCTCGGCGCTGGTGCTCGGGTTCGCCGACGTCTTGTGGCTGGTGTTCGCCGCCCGGATCGTCGCGGGCTCGTCGAAGGCCAACGTCTCGACCGCGCACGCCTACGTCGCCGACCTGATCCCGCAAGAGCAGCGGGCCAAGTACATGGGCATGATGGGCGCGGCGATGGGCATGGGCTTCGTGTTCGGCCCGGCGATCGGCGGTCTGCTCGCGATCGACAGCATGCCGGCGCTGCCCTTCTTCGTCGCGGCCGCCCTCTCGGCGGTCAACTGGGTCATGGCGGCGATCTGGCTGCCCGAGACCCACTTCCCCAAGCTCGCCCAGTCGACCTCGCAGGCTGGCCCCAAGCGTGAGGACGGTTCGAGTCGCCGCTCCGCTGGCGAGGATGGCCGGGGCGGGACCTTGGGAGCGCTGCGGCGGATCCGAGGCACCCCGATGGCCTGGGTGCTCGTGATCGGGTTTTGCTTCTACATCTCGTTCGCCGGGATGGAGTCGACGCTGGCGCTGTTCAGCGGCCGCACCTTCGGGTGGGGCGGACGCGAGACCGGCATCTTCATGACCTTCGTCGGGGTCAACATGGTGATCTTCCAGGGCCTCTTGGTCGGTCGCGCGGTCGCGCGGCTGGGCGAGGCCAAGACGCTCGCGTGCGGCCTGTTCATGGTCGGGCTCGGGCTCGGGGCGCTCGGCGGCGTCGATCACATCACGCGCATGCTCGGGCTCGACCCGCACGACGCCGAGGGCGGGGCCAGCTTCGCCGCGCTCTGCTTCTACGCGTTCGGTGGCATCTTCATGGCCGGCGGCAACGGCCTGACCAACGCGACCTTGTCGGCCGTGGTGTCGCGGGTGTCGAGCAAGCAAGAGCAGGGCCTCAACATGGGCATCAAGGAGTCCGCGTCGGCGCTCGCTCGGGTGACCGGGCCGGCGGTGGCGGGGCCGCTCTTCCAGCACGTCGACCCCGGCGCGCCGCTGATGCTCGGCAGCTTGGTCGCGGTGATCAACGTCAAGCTCGCGCTGATGCTCGGCAAGCGGCTCGAGCGAGATGCCTCGGCTGGCAAAGCGAATGGCTGACGCAGGGACTCGCTCGTCCGAGCGCGACACGCTGCGCTTGTGGACGGCGGCGTTCGTGCTCGCGTGGGCGGCCAACTTCCTGCACAGCACGGCCTTCTACGCGTTCGTCCACCTGCCCGGCTGGCTCGAGCATCGTGGCGCCGGCGAGGCGCTGATCGGCTCGCTGATCGCGGTGATGTCGGTCGCGGCGATCATCTCGCGCCCGCTGATCGGTCGGCTGATGGACACGCGTGGTCGCCGGATCGTGGTGCTCGTTGGCGGCGTCATCCACATCCTAGCGACCGCGGCGTACCTGTTCGTCGATGCCGCGTATGCGGGCGGTGGTCCGCAGGTGTGGACGGCGGTGACGAGCGTCCGGATCGTGCACGGCGTCGCCGAGGCGATGCTCTTCTCGGTGCTCTTCACCTACGCCGCCGACATCGTGCCCGCGGGTCGCCGCGCGCAGGGCATCGCGCTGTTCGGTATCTCGGGCATGCTGCCGCTGGCGGTCGGTGGGTTGCTCGGCGATTGGTTGATCGTCGACGGCGACTATGCGCCGCTGCTGTGGACGGCGCTCGGTTGTGCGGTAGTGGGCCTGCTGGTCTCGCTGCCGCTGCCCGAGACCCGCACGGCCGGGAACGTTCCGACCCGCAGCTTCGTGGCCGCCGTGCTGGCCGTGGACCTGCGGCCGCTGTGGTTCATGGGCGTGGCGTTCTCCATCGGCCTCGCTGCGTACTTCACCTTTCTCAAGACCTACCTGATCGCCGCCCCGCAGTTGGGCAGCATGGGCCTGTTCTTCGGCACCTATGCGTTGGCTGCGGTGGTCCTGCGCTTGTTGTTCGGGTGGGTCCCCGAGCGGCTCGGCCTCGCGCGAGTGCTCTATCCCTCGCTCTCGTGCGGCGCGATCGGGCTGACGATCCTGGCCATGGCCGACGGCCCCGGGTACCTGATCGCGGCGGGCATCGCCTGCGGGATCGGGCATGGCTACTCGTTCCCGATCCTGTCGGCGCTGGTGGTCACCCGCGCGCAGCCAGACGAGCGGGGGAGCGCCATCTCGTTCTTCACCGCGCTCTTCGATCTCGGCATGTTGATCGGCGGCCCGACCTTCGGCCTGACCGTGGGCCTGGTCGGCTATCCGGGGACCTTCTTGTTCGCGGCGCTGTTGGTGGTCGTCGCGACGCTGATCTTCATCGGGTGGGAGCGGCGGCTCGCACGGCAGGGCTGAGCTGCTCGCAGCTTCGCGCTCGAACAGCCGCTCGCCCCGAGGGGCGAGCCGGCTTGCATGTTCTGAAGGCTCGCTCGAATCAGCGGGCGTACCACTCGACGATCTTGGGGTGCTCGGCGACCGCCTTCTCGAGCCCGCGGAGCCGCTCGAACTGGCCGAACACGTCCTTGGGCACGTGGTCGACGTTGCCCGACGAGAACCAGCGCGAGACCATGTAGAGCTTGATGTCGGCGACGTGCAGCTTGTCGCCGCCGATGAATGGGCCCGTACCGATCGCCGCGAGCCGCCGCTCGACCGCGCTCCCCCAGCGCGGCAGGAACCCGCTGGCGAGCTCCTCGCGGACCTTCTTCTTCTCGTCGGCGTCCTGGATGCGCAGGGTCGGCCCCACGGTGGTGCGCAGCTCCTCAGCCGCACACAGCAGTTCTTCGTGTCGGGCGGCCTCCCAGTTGTCGCGCGGGTGCAAGCCGTACTCGCGCCCGATGTAGACCAAGATCGCGTGGCTCTGGGCCAGGGTCCCGCGGCCCTCGACCTCGAGGGTCGGCAGCGATCCGTAAGGGGTCTTGTCCTTGAGCTCGGGCCACGTCGGGCCCTGGATCCGGTTGTCCTCGAACTCGACACCGGCGACGTAGAGGGCGAGACGGACTTCTTCGCCGCGGCTTCCGGGGAAGTCGAAGTAGGTGACTTTGAGCTTGGGCATCTGGCGCGACGCTACGATGGGCTCACCGGGATGTTCCAAGCGCGCCGCTGGTGGGGCCGAGGTCATGCACGTGCTATCGCTCACATGATGGCATCTTGTCGATACCTTCGCTGAATGTCGGTGGTGCACATTCCGCGATTCGCGGGCTTCGATGGTATCGAATGCCCTAATGGCGTTCGCATTGTCACGAAACGGCAATTTAAAGCATGTGATTATGACGCTTATCATGATTATGTGTGCCATGATCAGGTCGAGCTAGCAATCGCGCAAATGGAGCCTCTGGATCATGGAAGGGTAGCTATGTCTAAAGTACTTCGTGTGAGCACGACCGTGTGCGAAACACATGGAGGCATGCTCGATAATGTCATTCCAAACAGGTCCTCCACACTACTGCTGCTTGCTGCTCGCACGGCGCTCTCCTCTGAGCCCGGGCGGGCCACCCGCTTCGGGGAAAAACTCATGTCATCTCATGCTGTTCCCATCATCGATTCCGTGATGACGACTTTCATTGCCGAGGCAATGAATTGTTGCGCTACGCGGTAAAGCCCATGCGAGTATTGATTCCAACCATGATCAAGGACGTCCACGCCCGCGTCATTCAGCGTGGATTGGTCCGTCGCGGTCACGAGGCGGTGCTCTGGTATGGGGCTGATCTCCCCGATCGCCAAACACTCTCCTTGACGATCGAGCGCGGCGGGGATCCAGCGCTCGAGCTGCACGGCTCTGCGATCGCTTCCGAACGTCCCTTCGACGTCGTGTGGTTGCGCCGTCCCGCCCCCGCCGTGTTGCCGGAGACCATGCACCCCGGCGATCGTCGCTTTGCGATCCGCGAGTGGGAGCGCCTCGACGACGGCGTCTGGCGGACGATCGCGCCTGACGCGTTCTGGGTCAACCCCTACGAAGCCGCGCAGCGAGCCAGGAGCAAGCCGCTGCAATTGCGGGAGGCGGGCCGGGTCGGTCTGCCAATTCCGCAGACTCTGTTCAGTAATGACCCCGAGCACATTCGTGCGTTCATTCGCGGCAACCCAGGCGGAACCATCTATAAGCCCTTCCTGACTGCGCAGTGGCGCAGCGACGACGAGGAGGACATCGCCTATCTGTTCACGGCGGCCATCGACGAGGATGACCTTCCCGACGACGACATCCTGCGGCTCTCGCCTGGCATTTTTCAGCCGCGCATCGAGAAATCGCACGAGCTGCGGGTGACCTTCATCGGGCAGCGCACCTTCGTCGCTCGGCTCGAGTCGCAGGCGGTCGAAGCGGCGCGGATCGACTGGCGCGCGGGTACCCGAGCCATCGCAACCCTGCCCGGTGAGCTCCCGCCGGAGGTCGAGGGCCGCTGTCGGGCGCTGCTCGACCGGCTCGGGCTGGTGTTCGCCTGCGTCGATCGCATCGTCACGCCCACCGGCGAGCACGTGTTTCTC
>CBFGLP010001246.1:0-1723 GCA_965649595.1 uncultured Myxococcales bacterium
CGGCTCGACCTTCATGAGGTGCTGAGCTGGACGCTACTCGCCGACCACACCCGTGCAGGCGTACAACACGAGGCGTCGGTGTAAACGCGTACCCATCATACACTCTTTTCTGACCGGCCGGGGCGAGCCGGGCCATAGGAAGGTGGTTCCAGAAATTTGCATTTTGGAACCACCTTCCCCAACCGTAAATAGCGTGATTGACACGTCGATACAGAGGCACAACAAACAGTGCCTACCGCGACCGCCGCCGTGGCATCCCAGGCCACGCGACCACCACGTTCGCCTGCTCGACCGGCACCAGCGGCGCCTCCTCGTCGGGCGCCTCGGGCATCGGCCGGTCCAGATCCAACCTCCGCAGATCGACCGTATACGGCCCATTCTCCCGCAGCGCCGTCGGCAGCAACCACGGGCTCTTCACCAGCACGTCCCACTTCACCGGGTACGGGCTCTGATTCCCCCGGGTAAACCGCTGGCTCCGCCGCGCCGCACCTTCGAAACGAGTCAGCGGCGGCGCATCGAAGGCCCGCCCCTCCGGGTGCCACACGTGGTACGTGCACGCGCCCAACGATCGCCGCGCCCACAGATCGACCACGTCGATGTGCAGCGGATGATGGATCCCGATGTGCGCGTGGAGGCTGTGCGGCGGCGCCCAAGCCCGGAACCGCACGCCGGCGACCCACAGATCCTCGTCGTGCGTGGGTCGAAGCGGCAGCACGTGCCCGTTGACCAAGATCGCGTGCCGCTCGGGCACCAGCCCCGACGCTCGCAGCTCGACGCGCTCGACCGACGAGTCCACGTAGCGCGACGTCCCGCTCGCCCCCGGCTCCTCTCCGAGCACGTTCCACGGCTCGATCGCGTTGCGCAGCTCGACCCGCACGTCGCGGGCCTGCAGCTGCCCGACCACTGGGCAGCGCAGCTCGAGGAAGGGCCGGAAGAAGTCGCCGCTCATCGGCAGCCCGCGCTCGTGCAAGAAGAGCAGCACGTCCTCGAAGTCCTGCCACAGCCAGTAGGGCAGCAAGAACTTGTCGTGCAGGCCCTGACCGAAGCGGACCAAGCGACCCGCGTAGGGCTCGCCCGCGAGCGCGGTCAGCAGCGTGCGCATGAGCAGCATCTGCGCGACGGCCATGCGCGGGTGCGGGGGCATCTCGAACGCTCGGAACTCGACCAGCCCCTGCCTACCCGTAGGCGTGCGCCAATCGAACAGCTTATCGATCGAGATCTCGGTCCGGTGCGTGTTGCCGGTCGAGTCGACGAGCAGGTTGCGGAACAGCAGGTCGCCGAGCCAGGGCGGGACGTTCTGCCCGGCCTGCTGGAAGGCGTGCGCCAGCGCGATCTCGAGCTCGTAGAGCTGCTCGTGGCGGGCCTCGTCGACGCGGGGCGCCTGCGAGGTCGGCCCGACGAACAGACCCGTGAACATGTAGCTGAGCGAGGGGTGGTGCTGAACGAAGGTGATCAGGCTGGCGAGCAGATCGGGCCGCTGCACGAAGGGGCTGTCCAGCGCCGTCGGTCCACCGAAGGTCAGGTGGTGGCCGCCGCCCGATCCGGCCTGGCGCCCGTCGAGCATGTACTTCTCGGTGTGCAGGCCAGCGTGCAGGGCCGCGTCGTAGATCGTGTCCATCATGGCCACGTACTCGTCGCTGCTGGTCGAGGGCGGGATGTTGACCTCGAGCACGCCGGGATCCGGCGTGACGACGATCTTGCGCAGCAGCGGTCCGGGCGGAGG
>CBFGLP010001247.1:0-5303 GCA_965649595.1 uncultured Myxococcales bacterium
ATGAAGTCGTTGAAGGTGTTCTGCTTGTGCGCGAGCTTGCCGGTCTCGTACCAGCGCCGACCGAGCTCGCCGCCGCCTCGCACGTGGGCGATCGCGTAGACGAGCCCGCGCCGAAGCAAGCTCAGGCGCGCGGACGAGAAGCTCGGATCCGAGGTCAGGCCATAGGCCCCGTAGCCATGCAGCAAGAGCGGGCGCGGCTCGGGCGGTCGCTCGGACGCCGCGGTATCGTGACCCGCCCACCAGACCAGCGAGATCGGCACCCGCTCGCCGTCGCGCGCCTCGGCCCAGACTCGGGCGCTGCGGTACTGCGCAGGATCATGGCCGCCAACCACCTCCTGCCGCTTGCGCAACACTCGAGCCCGCGTGCCGAGATCGTAGTCGTAGACCGAGCTGGGCGTGGTCAGCGAGGTGTAGCCAAAGCGCAGCGTGGTAATCTCGAACTCGGGGTTGTTCCCGGGCCAGATCGTGAACGCGGGCTCGTCGAACTCGATACAATGCGAATCACGCAACAGCGCGTCGGGAGATTGTGAATCGAATGAATCCGGCAGCGGGATCACGCGAATCTGCTGGAGCCCGTCGACCCGCTCCCACACGATCAAGTGGCTTGCGAAGACGTCGATGTCCTCGATCCACACGTGCTCGCGGTGGGGCACGAATTCTCGCCAATGCTCCGGCCCCGGCGTTGCGAGCGGCGCGAGCATGATCCGAAAGTTGCGCGCGCCCGCGTTGGTGAGCACGAACAACCAATCGCCAGCGGGCCCACGATAATGCTCGACGCCAGCCTCGATACCATGGCGGCGGGGGATCACGGGGATCAGCTCGGGCAGCTCGCCAGGTCCGAGCGGTCGCGTGGGAATTAGCCAGCTCTGGCCGGTGATCTGCGAGTCCGAGCTGAGCACCACGAACGCGCCGGTCCGGCTGCGCTGGATCGAGACAAAGAACGCCCGGTCGTCCTCACGAAACAAGCGCTGATCTGTCGCGGGGTCGCTGCCGACTCGATGCAGCCAGACCTCGTGCGGACGAAGGGAGGCGTCGAGCCGGACATAGAGGAGCGTGCGATCGTCGAGCCACGCGAGCGCGGTGTCGCAGCCGGAGATCGTCTCGGGCAGGGCCTCGCCCCGCTCGAGATCCTGAATGTGCAGGGTGTGGATCTCCTCGCCGGTCACGTCGGCCACGTAGGCGCAGAGCCGGTGATCGGGGCTGGTCTCGAACCCGCCGAGATCGAAGTACTCGTGCAGCTCGGCGAGCTGGTTCTCGTCGAGGTAGACCTGCTCGTGCGGGCCGGCGACGCGCGGATCGAAGCCGTCGAGCGGATCGGGCCCGGCCAGCGCGTGGGCAGGCACCCGACAGTGGCGGACGTACTCGTCGTCGGGCTCGGTTCGCGAGTAATAGAACCATGATCCCTCGCGAACCGGGACCGCGTGATCGTCCTCGAGCACGCGGCCGCGCATCTCGGCGAACAAGCGCTCGCGCAGGCCGGGGCAGCGAGCGTCGATCGTCCGCTCGGTGTGCTCGCGCTCGCGCTCGAGGTGGGCGAGGACCTCGGGGTCGTCGCGCTCGCGCAGCCACGCGTACTCGTCGATGCGAGTGTCGCCGAAGCAGGTGAGCGTGTGCGGGCGCGCGGGCGGGCGCGGGGGCAGGGACAGCGAGTCGTCACTCATGCGTCTTCACCGAGCTTGGCCAGCAGGACCTTGCGGCGGGCCGCCAACTTGCTCGAGTTGATCGCGCGGCGGATCGCGTGGCTAGCCCGCGCACGATCGGGGATCGAGAGGTCCTGCAAGTCGTCGAGCCACTCGCTCTCGAGCTGCTCGAGCAGCTCGCGTTGAGTGCCTTCGAAGCCTTCGAGCAGACCCAGCAGCGCGGCCAAGCGCGGCTCGCTGGGCGGAGCGGGTGGCGGTCGCAAGGCCTTCGGCTCCCACTGCGGCTGGCCCCGCACGATCGCGGCGAGCTTGCGGTAGACGGCGATCGTGTCGAGCGATGACCGACCCGGGGCGTGGACCTGCCGCGCCGCGCTCAGCACACGGAGCAGCGCCTCCCAGGTCGCGGCCGGAGTCGGGCGACCGAGCGACCAGACCAGCGCCCACGCGAGCTCGCGCTCGAGCGCGGACAGACCTGGATCGCGGCGAGCCCGAGCGGCGAGCGAGATCGCGAGCTCGCGTGCCTGGAGCGCGAGCTCGACCGGAGGCTCATGCTCCACGATCAACCCCTGCAGCAGCGCCTTGCCCCGCTCGAGCTGCTCGTCGCTCGACGCGACCCCAGCGTGCTCGAGCGCCCAGCGAACGATCCCCCGACGACCCCACGCGCCGCCGACCGGCAGCCGGTGAAGCAGCTCGCGCGGGCCCGGGTAGTCCCACGGCCAGCCGACCTCGCCGTCGAGCAGCGAGCGGATGCCGGGCACGACCGGACGTCGCGGCTCCTCGCCCAGGTCGCGATCGATCTCGGACAGGATCCACAGCACGAGATCGAGGTCGTCGGCGCGGGCGAGCGCGACCCGGAGCGCGTGGGCGCGACCGCGGTTCCACTCGAGATCGTCGTCGAGCAGCGAGCGCCACGAGTCGTCGGCGCGGCCGTGCTCGAACCCGGTGGTGACCAGCTCGTCGATCGACTGCTCGATCAGGCTTCGGCCCTGCCGATCTTCCAGCGCGCGCTCGAAGCCCGCGCGGGCGCGAGCGAAGAGATCGACGAAGAAGGCTTCGACTCCGATCCATCCGCCGGGCAGAGGATCGCCCTCGCCCCGCGGCGTCTCGCAGACCTCGTCTTGGTGGTACCAGCCGACGCCGTAGTCACGCGAGCCCTCGCTCGAGCTCGCCCCCGAGCGATCACCAAAGCGATCGTCGAGCGCCCACGCGCCTTCGAGATCACCACCGATCGTCGCGAACACCAGCCAATGCCCGGCCTGTGTGACGCCGGCCGCTCGAGCGTCGGCGAGGTGGACGAGGTGCTCGAAGATCCGATCGGGCGGCTCGAGCGTGAGCCCGAACTCGGAGCCCGGGAGATCGAAGCGCCCACGGATCCGCGGCAACCCGATCAAGCCTCGCTCGGCGACCAGCTCGCGCAAGGCGGTCGGCAGCGGGAAGCCAGCCAGCGCGAACATGGTCTCGTACTCGTCGAGATCGACCTCGCTTCGACCGACGGACTCGACATACGCGGCGAAGGACGTTGTCGAGAGCCAGGTCAGCAGGGCGTCGAGCGCCTCGGCGATCCGGGACATCCGTGGGAGGATAGCCGCGCGTGAGCGCGCCGTTCATGCTCGCGCGTACGAGCATGAATCGACAGCCCGCGAGCCGCGCGGGACACCCCGACGAGGCGGCTCGACGCCGATCCGGATCCAGAGGCGATCCCGGCTGCGCCCGCGAGCGGATCGGGGATGTCCACACATGTGGATACCCGCTGTGGGCGAGCTGTCGCCACCTTCGCTCGTCCGGATCATGTGCCGCGGGCGGAGGTGATCCGATCGAGCATAGGGATCGAAATGGGGGTATTCGTACGCGGACGATGCCGGCCATGAAGCGGGGCAGGCCCGGTAAGGGTCACGCGACCAGTCGCGGGGGAGCCCGCAAAGCTCGCCTCGTTTCAGATCTCCCGACGGGGCCAGAGCTCCCGACGGGCGGGGGCGATCTCGTCGCGCGCCTGGTGACGCGGATCGAGGCGCACGCCCCGGGGCGAGTGCTGGTGCTCGCGCGTCAACCGGCGACCGCTCGCTGGCTGCAGAGCCTGCTGGTCGAGCGCACCGCGCTGGTCGGGACGCGGGTGCTGGACGTCGAGCGGCTGCTCAGCGACGCCGCGACCGAGCTGGCGGGGCCGCCCCTGGCTCCCGCGTGGGTGCTCGGCGCAGTCCAACGAACCTTGATGACCGATCCCCGGCGCCGCTTCGACGCGGTCGCGGAGCACCCCGGCTACCAGCGCGAGCTGCTCCACGCCTTCATCGAGCTCGAGCGGGTCGTGGCGGTGAGCCACCCCGACGAGCCCGAGCGCCTGCTCGAGCGCTGCGACGAGGGCGGACGCGACTGGGCGATCGTCGAGGCGTTCCTGCGCTTTCGCGCGAGCATCGGCGAGGAGCTGGAGCGGCGACGGGCCGGGTGGTGGCGGGGCCAGTCGCTCGCGCTGGTGCTGGGCGACGCGGCCACCGCTTCGTTCGTGCATCGGCGCAAGGCTGCGATCGCGATCGACTTCGAGCCCGGCCGCGTGCCTACCTGGCAAGTCGGGTTGATCGAGCGGCTGGGCTTCGAGCGGTGGAGCTGCACGCTGCCGGGGCGCGGACGCGGCACGCTCGCGCTGCGGCTCTCGTGCGCAGGGCCGGAGGTCGAGGTCGCCGCGATCGCTCGACTCCTGCGCGGCGCAGATCCAGGCGAGCGATCGCTCGGGGCTGGATCGGTCGGGACCGGTGAGCCGGAGCCTGCGGCCGTGCTCGCGCCGCGCGAGTCGATCCCTCGCTGGGTCGCGCGGCTTCGGCATCGCGACGTGCCGGTCCGCGCGTGGATCGAGCAACCCGCCCGGCAGACCGCGAGCGCCCACACGGCCCTGCTGCTGCTGCGCGTTCTGTCCGAGCCACACGCGCGCCGCGAGGATCTCGAGCGGATCCTCTTTGGCGTCGGCCTGCGGATCTGGCCGGACGTCGCCGAGCGGGTGACGGTGACGACACCGGGTCAGGTGCCCGAGGAGCACCCCCCCAGCGCCGAGCGGATCGAGTTCCCCGAGCGAGTGACGCCCGGTGATCTGCGGCGTGCGTGGGAAGAGCAGCGCTCTGCCAGCGTGAGCCTCGCGAGCTTGGCGGCCCGGCTACCCGAAGCCGGCGAGCGAGCGGTCGAGCGGCTCCACGAGCGGATGTCCGGCCTCGGTCGAGATCCCTCGAGCGTCGACGAGCGAGCGTTTCGAGCTCGCGCTGCCCACCAGCTGCTGGCGGCAGCGATCGAGCGGCTCGAGCAGGCGCAGCGGCAAGCCGACGCGGCCGGGTTTCGAGCCTTGCTCGACGACTGGGACCTGGTCGGTCGTGCCGCCCTGCACGGCAGCGACGGACCCGAGCTGGCCGCGGCGCGGGTGGTGATCGAGACGCTCGATCGTTTGATCACCGAAGAGGTGGCCGAGCAGAGCACGGGTCCCGCATCGCGCCCCGCATCGCGCCTATGGTGGCCCGCGATCGCGTTCGCGCTGGACCATGCGCTCGCGCTCGCCTCGGTTGGCGAGTGGGTCGAGACCCGCACCGAGCACGGTCCTGCGCCGGTGTGGGTGCTGCCCTACGATGCAGTGCTCGATCGCCTGCCCGCGCGGGTGTTTGTGACCGGGCTCGATCGCCACCCGTCCAC
>CBFGLP010001248.1:0-3565 GCA_965649595.1 uncultured Myxococcales bacterium
CTTCGTCGGCCCGTCCGGGCCGACGGGCTTCGTCGCTATTGGCCTCATCAGCCCCACGGGGCTGATGAGAGCTGATTTGACCCGATCCTACCCTGCGACAGCAGTGACAGGATTGTTGGACCGGATGCTGAGGCGATACACGCTGTTCTCGGTCTCGACGTAGAGCACGGAGTCGTCCGAGGTAGTCAGCACGCGCCGCACCGAGGTCGTCACCATTCGCCGCCCATTTGGATCGCGGAAGAGCACCATCCCACGCCCCACGACTGGGGTCGAAAGTAGGTAGCCCTCGTAGATCCGACCCACCGTGGACGGGTTCAACAACCCCTCCCGCGCGGTCCGGATCTTCGTGGCGACGACCGACAGCACCGTGAGAGAAGATTATCCCTCTGCCACGGACGGCGCCACGGGATTTTGCAGGGTCGAACGCGCGCAGGCTCGTAGCCCAGGCGTGTGACCACATGTGGGACGAGCATCATCAGCCGCTGCAACCGCCACCCGATGGAGCTCGGACTCATTCTCCAGTGTCGGCTTCGGGGCGCGTGGGCGACTGGGCGGCGCGTACGCGAGTTCGCACGGGCGAGCTATCCAATCGACCGATCGCCTCGCTCGGCGCCCAACCTTCGAGTCCTCCCGAGACACGAACACGAGTCCAACCGGAGCGCTGCTCGAGCACGCGGACGTGCGATCCACCTTGCAACCGAAAGGCCACTGGCACGTGCGCGCCGGGTCCTTCGCGGACCTCGATGATCTTGTCGAGCGCGATCGCTTCGGGCCTGTCTTGAACCGCCTCCAGGCTGGCGGAGTGGAGACCTCCGCTGAGCCCGGCGACCAAGCTCAGGAGAACCACGAGCACGGTCAGCACGCCTCGCCGATCGTTCAACCGCTTCCACGAACGCAGACCGAGCAGCGCCAGCAGCAACCACGCGCTGACCAACGAGATCCAGCCGAGCGTCCGCGAGGCGAGCGCGACGACGAAGAGATCCCACCAGCTATCGGGAGGTGAAATCTCTGCACCGGTGATCTCGGCCTCGAGCTCCGCCCGCTGACGAACGATCCCGAGGTTGCGACGAGCGAGCTCGACGACCTCGATGCTCGGGCGCTGCTCCGGCTGCAGCGCTCGCTCGAGGTGGAAGGTCGCGCGGCCCAGCTCGCCGAGGTTCGCGTACGCGGTGCCGAGATCGTACTCGAGCTCGGCGCTGCGAGTCGGTAGCAGCTCGAGCGCACGTTGCCAGTGCTCGACGGCGCCAGACCAGTCACCAACTGCCGCGGCCTTGCTGCCGGCAGCGTAGGCATCGTCGACCACGTCGGCTCGAGCGGCGCGAGGCTCGGCCAATAACGCGAGCGCGAGCACGCCAGCGGCCCAACACGAGCTCCAACGTCGACGATCGAGCGTCGCCCTCATCCCCTCACCTTCCACGTCTTGCTGTCGATCAGCGCCTGCGCGCGCTCGAGCTGCGCGCGGCGGCTCTCCGGATCCCCACTGCCAGCGCCGAACCGGGCCGCGTCACACTCGTCGAGCAGCGCCTGCAGGCGCTCGACCTCGTCGCTCGGCACGCCGCGCTGGCGTAACAAGGCCATCAGCGGCGCCCGTGCGAGGCCGATGCCCTGCTCGCCTGCGCGAGCGAGCGCGATGCCTTGCAGGAGCTCGGCCAGCCGCGCGTGAAAGCCCTCGCCCTGCTCGACCGACGCGCGCGCCGAGCCGAGCAGCCGACGACGCCGGTCCTGCTCGCTCGCCTCTCGGCGAGCCTGCTCGCTGGGCCCGAGGCGCGCGTAGAGCTTGCGAGCGAGCCAGACCGTGCCGAGCAAGGCCGGCGCCGCGAGGATGCCGAACCTCCAGCGCCTCGGTGTCAGCCAGGGCTCGCGCGGCTCGACCCGCTCGAGCACGTCGCCCGCGAGCGGCCCTGCGAGCAGCTCCGCGTCTCGCCCGTCGCTCGGGTCCGCAGGCTGCTCGGCCTCGCTCGACATGGTGAGTGCGTCTGGGTTCGGCTCGACCGTCAGCTTGATCGGCTTGGTCAGCGCGACCTGGTACTTGCCATCCTCGGGATCGAAGTAGGGCAGCTCGATGCTCGGGATCTCGAGCTCGCCAGCTCGATCGATGATCAAGAGCATCGTCCAGACTCGGGTGCCTCGCAGCCGCGGGCCCCGGGTGTCGAGCTCGGCGGCCTCGGCCTTGGGCTCGTAGCTACGCACGCCGTCGATCTTCGGCCAGCCACGCAGCTCGACCAGCTCGAGGTTGCCGCTGCCCTCGATCGTCACGCTCAGCCGGACCGCCTCGCCCTGGCGAAGCTGCGTGCGATCAACCTCGGCCGCGAGCGCGAAGCGGCCGACGTTGCTCGCCGCGAAGCCGATCGGCTGGCCCTCGGCCGGCAGCGGCTTGACCGGGATCGCGAGGGTGCGGCCGACGTAGGTACGCGGGGGTCCACCGCCGCCCCCGAAGAAGCCGAGCGAAGGGGTCGCCCGCACGGTCGCGCCCTCGATCGTCATGGTCCCGGCCTTGTGCGGGAACACGGCCCGGCGCATCTGCGTGAACACCTGGTAGGGCACGCCGTCGAGCTGCTTGCGCTGCTTGGGTCGGGCGATCTGCAGGTCGGTAGTCCACGCGTCCTTGAACGCAGGCAGGTTGTCGAGCTCGAGCCGACCGACCGAGCGCGACCAGATCTGCAGCTCATAGACCAGCTGCTCGCCGACGTAGACCTCGGCCGCGTCGACGACCGGCCACACATAGACCTCGCGCTCGGCCGAAGGCGGCAGCGCGCCAACCTCGGGCTGCTCGGCTGGCGCGGCCGCGATCGCGCTGCCCGTGACGGTCAGCTTCGGCTTGCTCGCGGGGGAGAACTTCTCGCTGCCGACCTCGACCTCGACCGGGATCTCGATGTCGCCGGGGGCAGTCGGCACGAGCACGTACATGAAAGTCTTGGTCCGCTGAGCCGAGCGCTTGCCGTTGATGAACTGGACAGACATGCCCGACGAGCTGCTCTCGAGCATCACCTCGACGTCCTTCAAGCCGGGGAACTCGGGATCGGCGATTCGGATGTCGCGCTCGGTCGCGACCTCGATCTGCAGGTAGACGCCCTGCCCGACCTCGACTTGGTCGGCGCCGAGCGTCGCGCTGACCTGGACCTCGTCGGCGAACAGCCGGGCGGGCGCGAGCGTGAGCCCGGCGAGCACCCCGAGGGAGAGGCCGAGGACGGCGCGGCGAGGGAGCGGACGCATCACCAGTCCTTCTCCACGGGGCGCTGACGGCCAGACGGGCGGCCGAACATGAACGAGTCGCGCTGGTCGAGCTGATCGAGCGCTGCGTCGAGATCACCGCTCTCGATCGGCGCGGCCTGCTGCTGCTCACTGGGCGAGGGCTCTTGCTGGCCCTGCTCGCCCTGCTGCTGCTGATCCTGCTTGCCCTGCTCTTGCTCGCCAGGCTGTTGCTGATCTTGCGCTTGCTCGCCCTGCTGCTCGCCTTGCTGGTCCGGCTGCTGCTCGCCCTGTTGCTCGCCTTGCTGGTCTTGATTCTGCTGGTCTTGATTCTGCTGGTCTTGATTCTGCTGGTCTTGATTCTGCTGGTCTTGAT
>CBFGLP010001249.1:0-5846 GCA_965649595.1 uncultured Myxococcales bacterium
CGACGTCGCCGAGCAGACCAACCTGCTCGCCCTCAACGCGGCGATCATCGCCGCCCAGGCCGGCGAGCACGGCAAGGGCTTCGCGGTCGTGGCCGACGAGATCAAGGATCTCGCCGAGCGCTCGGCGACCAGCACCAAGGAGATCGCCGAGATCATCAAGGCCGTTCAGCGCGAGAGCTACAACGCGGTCGAGGCGGTCCAGCGCTCGAGCAAATCGGTCGACGACGGCGTCCGGGTCAGCCACCAGGCCGAGGACTCGCTCAAGCGGATCTCCGACTCGGCGCGCCGCTCGACCCAGATGGTCCGCGAGATCGCCCGCGCAACGGTCGAGCAGACCAAGGGCTCCAAGCAGGTCACCGACGCGATCAACGTGGTCGCCACGACCGTGCAGCAGGTCGCGACCGCGACCTCCGAGCAGGCCCGCGGCGCCGAGCAGATCATGAAGTCGGCGGAGAAGATGAAGTCGATCACCCGCCACGTCGAGCGCTCGACCCAAGAGCAGACCCGCGGGAGCCGGCAGATCACTCAAGCGATCGAGACGATCTCCGAGATGGTCAGCCAGCTGAGCACCGCCCATCAGGGCCAGACGCAGAACGCCGACACGATCCTCCAGCGGCTGTCGTCGATCCGCGAGGCGACCCAGAGCCAGATGGAGCTGATCGAGCGGGCGCTGACGCGCAACTAGTCCCAGGTGGCTGGGCCCACGAACGAGAGCCGGTCCCTCGGGGCCGGCTCTTTCACTTCGTGGTCCCCGCAGGGGCTTCGTCGGCCCGCTCCACGAGCGCTCGCCAATCCGCCTCCGCCAGCGCTAGCGCTTCGAAGGGCACGCCCGCGACGAAGTCGGACAGGACATCACGCCGAAAATCACCAACGACGTCGAGCGGAACCAGCGGGGCCAGCACGTCGTCAGCGGGCCGCAAGGACCACGTGTGGATGTATGCCCACCCGTTTGGCGGCGCCACGTCCGGACCTATCTGGTAGCGCCCGTTCGCCGCGATCACCAAGCGGTTGCGTAGCTCTAGCAGCTCTGCGCCATCGAGGATCCGCAGCAGCGTTCCTTCACGAGTCCTGGCCCAACGCCAGCTCGGATCGAGGTCGGCGCTGGCGAGCCGCTCGAGCAGCGCTGGCCCGAGGTCGGCGTGGCTGGCTCGGGTGCCCTTCCAGGCATCCCACGCGAGCTCGGGCAGCGCTCGCTCGTGGCCCGTGAACAGCACGTCACCATCTTGACGCCACGCAATCCCGCGCAGGGGACTCGGTGGCGACCAGCGGACCAGCTCGCGGCCTGTCGCGATCTCGAACACCGCGATCTGATCGTCCCAGGCGAGCGCCAGATGAGTTCCTCGCGGGTGCAAGGCTGCCCAGCGAGGTGGCGTAGCGTCGAGCACCGCTCCGCGACGACTCTCGTCGAGCCATAGCACGACCAGCCCCTCGTCCAGGCTCACCAGCGCGAGGCCGAGCTCGGCGTCGAGCGCCGCACGATGTAGCGCGCGAGCTCGGGGCTCCGAGGATCGCTCGCGCAGCTGCTCATCGAAGACTCGCAAGCCGGCTTTCTCGGTCCAGACAGCGACGCTCGAGCGGGTCCAGACCAGCGCTGGTGGGCTCGCTCCGCTCACGTCGATTTTCAGCAGGGGCCCGTCGTCCCAGCGCCATAACCCGCTGGTGTTGGCGTGAGGGCCCGATTCGCAGCGTAGCCATGATGCTCGCACTCCTGTCTGCTCGAGCCCAATCACAGGCCCCTCGCTCGCTCGGCACCCTTGGGGCGCTCGCGCGCGCTGGCGACAGTCCGGTCGTTTGCCCGAGGGCACGCAGATGGCTTCGTCGACAACCAACTCGCCCTGATCGACACCGAGGATTTGCCACTCATACGAATGAAATTGCTCGTCCTCGAACGCCCAATCGTTCACGCTCGGCTTCGGCGACAGGGTAATCGTCCGCGAGGTTAGGTCGTGCAGCTCGTAGTCATCCTCCTCCCCAGGTCCCCGAGTGTGGACATGATCAATCCACGCGGTCCCTGGACCGACCCGCCATTCTGCGACCGTCTGACTGCTGGTCGGCAGGGGCTGCTGCGCCAATGTTCGTCCCCAGCCTGGGATACTCGGCAAGAACAGCTCCTCGTTCAACCCGAAGGGATTTAGCGCCTCGCTCCACTGCTGCGCGAGCTTGCCCTCCCGACCGGTATGCACCCATAACCATCGTTGCAATGGATCCACATATACTGAATATGCGATGCGATAGTGAAAGGGCTCGTGCCACCAACGTAGCTCGGCGCCGGGTTGGTCCGGCTCAGGCCACGTGAACAGGAGGAGCTCGCGCAGCGGTGTACCCCGCGCACTGACGATCCGGCGCTCATACTTCGGATCGAGCGGAGCCGAACGCAACTCGCGTCCGAGCACCGCGATGATCCCCCGCGCCCCCCAAACCAGTCCGACGTCGGTCCATGCAGCGGCATCGGGGATAGTCAACGAGATCGGGGATTGTTGGGCATCGAGCCGCCAAACCACTATCTCGATCGGGTTGGTGCGGGCGAGCACCACTCGGCGCGCCTCGGGATCCAGCGCCGCGGCAACGTAGGGTCGCACACACGCGCCGGCCGGATCGCATTCGAGCTCGAAGCGAGCCTCCGCCCCCTCGCGGATGACGACGCGCCCTTGGTCGAGCTCGATGTCGAGCCCCGCGCGACCCGGTAGCGGGTCTTTGCCGAGCTCGATCAAGGGGAGCCAATCACGGCACGGATCAGCCGCATCGGCTTTTACCGCGATCTCACCTGCGTATCGCCCGTCGACTGCCCATATTCGACAGCCCTTCGGCGCGGACGGGCCGACGAAGCCGTTCGGACGGGAGGGGCCGACGACGCCATCCTCGCTTGCCGCGAGGTGTCGTCCGTCGGGCGAGAACCGCCACGACCAGGGCACCGGAAGCGGCCAGGCCGGGACGAGCTCGAGCTCGACTGATGAGTCGATCTCGACAGATTCGGACAGCGGCGCGGGGGCATCGACCGAGGGTCGAGTGGGTGACCGCTCTTCGGGATGGCATCCGAACAGCGCGAACGAGATCGACCACCCCGTCAGGAGAGTCGAGCACCTGCCCTTCGTTCGGCGACAAGACATTGTGGCCACGCTAACATCGAAAAATGTCGAGCTACAAACCCCAGCATCGCGCCCAACCGGCGGCCAAGGTAGTGCGGGCACCTGACGGTCCCCGCAGGCTCTCCACTCGTCGCGCGCCACTCGACGTAGCTCGTAGCCTCGCTCCTCTGATCGCGGCGCCGACGGACCCACATGAACGAGCCGCAGCGCGCTGGTCCGCGCGCACTAGCCCCCTGCACACCGCCGAGCACGCCGACCGGGTCCACGCGCGCTCGCTGCCGAGTCAACTCGGCCAAGCGCTCGATCATGGTCAGGCCTTACCAGCAGATGTCCGAGCGCGTGCAGAGCAGGAGCACGGCGCCGATCTGTCGGCGGTGCAGGTCCATGTCGGTGATCACTCCGCTACGATAGCCGAGCAACTGAACGCGCGTGCGTTCACGTTCGGCAACCACATCGTCTTCGGTCGTAATGAGTGGCAGCCTCGCTCGAGCGCCGGCAATCGGCTCTTGAAGCACGAATTGTTCCACTCGGTTCGGGGCGCAGACCAGATATATCGCGCCCCCAAAGGCGACCCCAACGTCGAAGCCGTGCTCGACGCGGCGCGAGCGGGCCAAGATGGTGACGCACTGACGAAGGTGTCGACGGCGACCACCGCCGCTGCGGACTCCGACGCCGTCATTTCTCAACTCCAGGCTGGGCTGGCCCAGCTGATGGGGAACGGGCAGAACCCGGACACGGTGGCGGCGGCGACCTTCGTGCTGCGAAGGCTCGCCTCGGAGCCGCCGGGTCAGCCGCTCGAGCTGCCGCCGAGGTACGTCGAGACGAGCGCGTATACATCGGCCGACAATCGCACCATGGTCTTGGACATGAAGCTGGGCAAGTCTAGTCGTCTGGATCCCAAGAAGCGCAAGGGACTGCCCACCTTTCCCATGCTCGGCGAGTACTTCTTCGCGCATTTCGTCCACCATTACGATGCGCTGAAAGCCGCGAGCCCACTGCTGCAAGCGCAAGCAGGTGACGCTGATCCGCTAGCGATCAGCACTCCCGGCCAGCTCGACGCGCTCTTGCAGATGTTGGCGGCCGCGCGGGTGAGCCCGCAAGGTCTGAGCGCCCAGCAAGCGGAGCTCGAGAAGATCATTGGCCTAGCGTCGTTTCATGCCACGGCAGACACGCTGAATGTAGAGAGCGCCGGGTCGGAGCGCTACATCGCCAAGGGCGGAGCGTTCAAGTGCAACATCTACCTGACAGACTTCGTCGATCTCCACGTCGACGACCCCTACCTGCCGAAGCAATGGTGGCAAGATCCCGAGGCCGTCAAGAAGTATCACTCTGCGGATGAGATTTCGACGGTCACCAATCCGGCGACGTTGATGACACCGCCGACCCTCAATCAGTGGCTGCGCCTATGGGGTCCCAAGTACGGTTGGCTGGCTGTTCCTCCGGGAGCGGACGTAGACCCCGAGCAGCAAGAAAAGAACGCTCAAGCGCTGGCTAACGAAGGCAAGCTCGTGATCTTCACGACCAAGACGTGCATCGAGCGCGACCCGGAGACGCAAGAGTGCAAGGAGCCGACCGGAGGCGAAGGGCACTCGGGCGTGGTGGCCCCCGAGGGTTCGAAGCGCTACCAAAATTTCGGCAGCGGCACCGTCGGCACCCGATTCGTGCGCTCCCAAGCAGGCGAGGTCCAACTCCGACAGGGTCGCGTCAATACCACGACGAACGAGGGTATTGGCAGCATCTTCGACAGCGGCCACTTTGGCGGTGGATTCTGGGTATATTCACCCAAGCACGACGACTCCAAGGGAAAGGCCAGCGTGGTGCGCAAGGTCGGAAAATAGCGGGCCTGATGCCAGGCTAGCCCAACCCGATCGCCTCGAGCGCGTCGAGCTCGACCTCGCAGATCCACCGCCGAGCTCGCTCGTCGAGCTCGGGCACCCTGCGCAGCAGCGCCTCGAAGCGGCCGATGATCAGCGCGCACTCGTCGGGGTCGGGTTGGCTGATGGTCCCGCTGTGCTCGAGGTGGCCCGCCCGACAGCCCCCTCCGCACAGGTAGCGGACCCGGCAACTCCGGCACGGCTCGCGGCGATCGACGGGGGTCCGCCAAGCCTGGGGATCCCAAATCGCGAGCGTGCGGTGGCGTGCGAGCACGTGGCAGGGGTAACGCTGCCCGTCGAGGCCGAGCGCGACCACGCGGTCACCCGCCCCACAGTGCAGCGCCCGGCGATCTCGCGTCGAGATCCGCCGAAGCGCCGCGACCAAGCTCGGCATCAACAAGGGCTCCCCTGCCACGAGCCGACTGATGAACAGCTCGATCAGGATCTCGACGTCTTCCAGCGTCGCGGTGGGATCGAGGCGGCGGCCAGGCGTCGAGCGTCGGGGCTCGACGTCGATCGCCGAGGCGCCGGCAGCTTCCAGCCGCTCGACGACGAGCGCAGGGTCGCCTCGGTAGTCGAGCAGATGCACGCTCGCGCTCAGGTCGAGCAGCTCCGCGTCGCACAGGCGCTCGAGCGCGCGGACGAGCTCGTCGACCTGCGCGCGCGTGCTCACCGTGTCGGCGTGGAGCGAGACATGGCCCGAGAGCTCGGTGAGCATGGCGACGGCCTCGGCGTCGACGTTCCGCGGCTGCAACACGAAGCAGATCGACACCCCTCGCGCCCGGGCTTCGCTGACGAGCTCGCGCGCCTCGGCCCACCCGGGCGTCTGCCCAGGATCGAGCAACACGAGGCGAGCCATCCCACCAGCTTCGACGACGAGCTCCCG
>CBFGLP010001250.1:0-3194 GCA_965649595.1 uncultured Myxococcales bacterium
GGCCCGGACGGGCCGACGAAACCCTCGCGGGCCGACGAGGCGAGGGTGGCGAGGGTGCGGATCGGCCTCGACGAGGCCGGTCTCGGCCCCACGCTCGGCCCGCTGGTCGTCGGTGGTTTCGCGACGCGCGAGCGCGGGGCAGGGGAGCACGACAGCCTGCGCGATCGAATGCAGGCGGTCATCGGCGAGCCCGGCTGCCGCGACGGCCGGATCGAGGTCGGCGACAGCAAGAAGATCCACACCGGCTCACGCAAGCTCGCGCGGCTCGAGCGGACCGCCTTGGCTACGATCGTGTGGGTCCACGGCGAGCTCCCGAGCACGGTCGGCGAGCTGTTCGAGCGCGTGCTGGTGCGCGAGTTCGAGGTCGAAGCCGATCGTCGCGCGCCATGGTGGGGGATGCTCGACGAGGCGCTCCCGATCGTGGTCGATCGCGACGACGTGCTCGCCGCGGGTGAGCGGCTCGCGAGCGCGGCTGAGCGGGCGGACGTCGAGGCGCTCTGGTATCGGGCCGACTTGGTCGACGCGGCGAGGGTCAACCGCGAGCTCGACGAGGAGCACGAAGCGGGCGGGACCAAGAACACCTGGGCGACCCACGCGGTGCTGCGCATGGCCGCGCAGGTGCACGCCGAGGTCGAGGGTCGACAGCTGACGATCGCCTGCGACCGAGCGGGTGGACGCCAGGGCTACTCCAGGGAGCTGCGCCGCGCGTTCCCGGCGTTGATCGATCCTGTGGCTGGGCAGGCGGGGCTGTTCGACTCGCTGGGCGAGGCCGGTGCGTTGCACGTGCTCGGCGAGGCCCGCGACGTCAGCCGCTATCGCATGAGCTTCTCCCGACGCGAGATCGAGCTGGGCTTCTTCGTGGGTGGTGATCGAATCGATCCACGGATCTCGTGGGCGTCGATCCTCGCCAAGTACCTGCGCGAGCTCTTGCTGCGGCCCTTCAACCGCTACTTCGCCGAGCGTGTCTCGGGCCTGCGTCCGACGGCAGGCTACCCCGAGGACGCCAAGCGCTTCATCGACGACGTCGAGCAGGCGCTCGGCCCCGACGGCGGGCTCGAGCGCGCGGCGTGGGTGCGGGCGAAGTGAGCGGTTGCCAAGCGGCGCACGATCGTGAGGAGATCGCAGCATGGTCCGACCACGCGCTTGGTTGAGCGTGATGCTCGTGCTGAGCGCGCTCGGCTGCGGGCGAGCAAGCGAAGGGTCGAACGTGTCAGCGCCCAGCGAACCAGCGATCACGACCGTGGACAGCGATCCGATCTCGCAGCCGCGCTGGCTGCTGGTCCCCTTCGGCACCGAGCTTCGCACCGCGCTCGAGCCCGAGGCCGCGAGCTTGCGTGTCATGGGTGGTGCCGACAGCGGCGGCCGCGTGGTCGAGGTCGTCGGGCGCGAGCGCGATCACTGGGTCGTGCAGACCATCGATGAAGCCACGCTCGACGCCGCGGACGTGGTCGAGCCAGCCATCGAGGGGCTCGACTTCTACCAGCTGCGGCTCTACGTCCCGGTCGGGATCGGACGTGCGATCGAGCCCGATCCCGCGGCCAAGGCGGCAGCCGACGCGGCCGAGGCTGCGCGGCCGAAGATCGAGCCGATGCCGAACACCACGTCGCACCGGATCGAGGAGTACGCATCCAACCACTATCCGCCGATCCAGTCGAACGCGGCGCGCAGCAAGGCCAAGCGATCCGAGTGGGACGTCAGCGAGGGGGCCAAGGTCCATGCGCTCGACGGTCGCGAGCTCGGCGTGGTGCGACGTTGGCACGCGTTCGCCGAGCCGGGCGTCGTTCGTGACACGCCTGCGGGGGCGCTGGTGTGTTTCGTCGTCGCTAGCGGTCCCGAGCACCTGTCGGCGGGCGAGCTCTGCTTTGACGCGGAGTCGGTCAAAGAAGAGCTGCGAGCCGGGGCTACTCTCATCGCCCCGCAGCCATAGGCGGCTCCCGAGCGAGGGCTTGTATCCCCTCGTTCGTCCCGCTCTAATCCGCGCATGAGCCCCCGCTCGCTGCTTCGTTGCTCGGTCGCGATTTCGCTCATGTTCGTCACCTTCGCGTGCAAACGAACCAGCGCCGACGTCTCGTTCAGCACGGCTCCCCGTGATGCTCGCACTGACGTCGTTGCGGATGAGAACCCCGAGTCGGTCGACGAAGCTCTCCCCAGCCACGTGATGCTGCCCTGGAACACCGAGCTCTTCTCGGCCCCGAGCGAGGATGCGTACGTCATGACCCTGGTCGATCCCGGCGAGGGGAGCGGCCGCGCGGTCGCGGTGGTCGGGCAACGAGATGGCTGGTGGCAGATCGAGACCATCACCCAGGCCGACGTCGAGGTGTTCGGCGCCGAGCCGATCGAAGGCCTCGATTTCTATCGCCTGCAGCTCTACGTGCCCGCAGGCACCGGCTGGCCCGTGCGCGAGTTACCGCCCGGACCCGACGCGCCGGGCAGCGCGAGGGAGACGACCGAAGGAGCAGCGCAGGGTGTCGTCGAGGCCGACGACATCGACGACGGCATCCTCGCTGCGCTCAGCGGTGAGAGCCTGCTCGATCCGCCGCTACAATCGGGCTACCGAGCACCCGAGCTCACCAAGGATTGGCGCGTGAGCGCTTCGGCGACGGTGTTCTGGCCCGACGGTCGACTCGCAGGCGAGGTTCGGACCGAGCACGCGTTCGCGTCCCCGGGCGTCGCCAGCGAGCACGGTGACTTGCTCTGCTTCGACGTGCGCATCGGTCCCGTCCACGACGGCGCGGGTCAGCTCTGCTTCGCGAGCACGAGCGTGCGGGAGGCCGAGGTCACGCACCCGGGAGGCATCTGGGGCGGGCTCGGTGGTTCAGACGATTCGGCTGGCGATCTCCGTAACGAGATCAGCAAAGTGGATCACAGCTCCGGCACGAGCCTCGGCCGCGCGGCTCCGACGGTCACGATGAGCAAACCGAGGGTGACCGAGGCGATGGACGCCGACGTTGCCCATGCGATCGTTCGCCCTCACTTCTACGAGGTCCTAAACTGCTGGGAAAACGAGAAGCCGAGCGACGCGACCACTGGCAAGGTCAACGTCGAGCTCGACGTCACCGCCAAGGGCGACGTCGCCAAGGCCGAGGCCCAGGCCGATAACGAGGCCCACGATGCAGTGGCGCGCTGTATCGAGAAGGCCGCCGCCGGTTGGGCCTATCCGTCCGATATGGCTGGCTCCATCGAGCTCGACTTCG
>CBFGLP010001251.1:0-4673 GCA_965649595.1 uncultured Myxococcales bacterium
CCACCGAGGTCGCAACGCGACCTCGCGGCCGCGAAGCGGCCGTGCGTGGCTGAGTGCACGACGCCTGCGGGGGCGAAGGTAGCGCACGACGCCTGCGGGGCGAAGGTAGTGCACGACGCCTGCGGGGGGCTAAGGCGCCGGCCTAGGGCGCCTCGACCCGCAAGGTGAACTCGCCCTCGTAGGGGACCAGCCCGCCTGCCCCCTGCGTGCACAGGTTCATCGGCGTCCCACCGTTGTAGCTGATCTCGTACTCCTGCCCCCAGTCCTTGAATTGCCGCGGCTCACCGCTCAGATGCCCCTCATAGGGCATCACGACGATCTTCGCGTTGTAGTACCAGTTGGGCGTCCCCGGGTAGATCACGATCCCGTAGCCCTGCCCGAGGTCGGTGTTGCAGAAGTAGTTTCCTTCGCCCGGGTCGGCGTCGCGGCCCGCGATGAACAGCTTGTCGCCATTATCGAGCGGAACCAGGCGATCGTGGGAGTTCTCGTTGTACTCGATCGCCGAATTGCCGGTCGAGGTGATCTCGCCGTAGGTCCAGTCGCCGACCATCGTGCCTTCGGCCTGATAGACCACATTTCCCTGCGAGTCCTTCAGCTTGATGGTGATCGAGGCGCCGGGGTGCTCGACGCAGGTGTCGAACCAGTCGTTGCCGATCAGATCTTCGTCCGGGCCGTTGTCGACCAACACGCAGTACTCGGCGTTGCACTCCGCGTCGCAGCCGTCGTCGTCGACGTGGTTGGTGTCGTCGCAGGTCTCCATGCCGGCCCACACGAAGCCGTCGCCGCACGACGCCGGCTCGCACGAGCCCGGGCACTCGTCATCATCGTCGAGGTTGCCGTCGTCGCAGGTCTCCTCACCGGTCCACAGGATGCCGTCACCGCAGGTCGCCGCGATGCAGCCGTCGAGGCAGGCGTCGTTCTGCTCTCGGTTGCCGTCGTCGCACTCCTCGACGCCGACCTGGGCGTAGCCGTCACCGCAGAAGGGGAAGTGGCAGCCAGCGCAGCCGTCGGTGTGGATCTCGTTGCCGTCGTCGCACTGCTCGCTGCCCTCGACGGTCCCGTTGCCGCACGAGCCGAGCGTGCAGTCGTTCTTGCAATCGTCGAGATCGTCGGCGTTGCCGTCGTCACAGGCCTCGACACCTTCGTTGACGAGGCCGTCGCCGCAGACGTTGTGCTTGCAGTCGTTGAGGCAGTAGTCGGTCTCGCTGCTGTTGCCGTCGTCGCACTCTTCGTAGACAGATTGCGTGTAGCCGTCGCCGCATGTCGCGAGCTGGCACTCGGGGGTGCACGCATCGTGCTCGCCGTTGCCCTCACCGAGGTCACACTGCTCGCCGGGCTCGACCGTGCCGTTGCCACACTCGGTGTCACCGTCCGGATCGTCGTCCTCGGTAGCGAGCTCGTCGCCGGCCTCGAGGCCCGCGCTGAATGCCTCGCCATCGTTTTGTGGGCATCCGGATCCGATGATTAGGCTCAGCCCCGTCGCGGTGGTCCCCCACCACGCACCCGATCGCATCCAAGTAAGAGAAGTCATCTCCCGATCTGTGTAACCGACCGGGATGAATGACTCAATGGAAACGGAGGGAGGCCAGATCAGCGGTTGCGGCGGGGCGAGAAGTCGATCTTGGTGTTGTTACCAGGATCCTTCGCCGGCGGCACATCGACCGGAGGCTCGTCCGCAGTTTCCTCCGGCGACTTCGAGTCGGAGGGTCGATCGAGCGGCAGCTCGTCGATCGGATGCTCGGGCAGCTCGAGCATGTCTGGCTCTTCCGGTGCCTTACCAGGCGGGCGTCCCTCGAGCTCGGCCTTGCGAGCCTCGCGAGCCGCCTCTTCCTCGAGCAGCACGAGCTCCAGCCAGCGCTCGTCGCTGATGCTCACGCTGCCATCGGCGGCGACGGTGAACACGACCGAGGGAGTGGCGGGCCGAACGAAGGCCTCGGACTCGGGCGGGATTCGAATCGCTCGAAACGCGGTCGCTATGCAGGTCGCTACCTCCGGGGGCAGCGGACCAGGATCGATCCGATTGATCACCGTGCGACCGTCACGATCGAATAAGTTGAGCCCGCTGACCGGATACTCCCCCGGGCCCACGCGGCCGGTCAGGCAGTTCTTGGCCTCGACGCCGGCAAGCGCCTGCTGCTTGCGCATGAGCTCGGCGAACTCTTCGGTTTGGGCCGCGCGGAAGAACCCGAGGCTGACCCAATAGAAGATGTCGACGTTGTGGGCAAAGCTGTCGCGCGACTGAGGGAAGCGCAGCTTCGAGATCGCCTTGCGCAGGCACTCGACCATCACCTCGTCGGTGAAGCCCGACTCGAGCAGATCGGTCGACAACACCGAGCCGTCGACGGACACGTGAGCGCGGATCCGGGCCTGCCCTTCGGGCACGTCGACCCAGCCGGGCTCACCGTCGATCGTGCCGGGCTCCATGGTCTGGATCGCCCGCTCGACGAAGCAGACCGCCGCGGGTCCGCGCAGCTCCTGGGCGATCTCGTTGAGCCGGAGGCGATCATACTGGTGGGCCGCCCGATCGAGCGGCTCGAGCACCACGCCCTCGTTCGACATGCGAACGGCGTCGCGCTTGTACTGGTCGGCCTGCAGCCGCGAGACCGAGCCGCCGCGGATCCGGTTCTCGGTGCAGGCGCCCACCAGCGAGAGGGCCAGCGCAGGGAGCCCGAGCAAGGCGAGGGTCGGGAGCGTTCGGAGCATCGTGCGAAGCATCGTGATGGCCGCAGAGATCTAACACCGAGCACGATGTCCCGCAGCCCAGCGCTCGTCGAGGAGCGCGATGGCCTGCTCGGGCGCAACAGCCGTCCAACGCCCAGCCTCGTGCCGCGCCAGCCCGAGCCGCTCCAGCTTGCGCAGGGCGTCATCGGTCTCGAGGTCGACCGCGACGCCGAAGCGCTCCGCCAGCCAGGCCTCGCCGGCCGCGTCGAGCTCGGCGGCGGCGCTGGGCCCTTGCCAGCAGAGCAGGGCATAGCCGAGCGCGGCTTCGGCGGTCTCTTGCTCCTCGGCGCTGTCGAGCACGCGAAAGAACACCCCGGCGTTGTTGTCGAGCGTGCGGAAGTAGAGGTTGCGGATCAGCTCCTTCAAAAAAACGATCTTGCGGGTCTTGAAGCGGCTGAGCTGGCGGATCGAGAACATCGCAATCGCAACCGCGGACGAGCCCGCGAGCCCGAGCGCGGCCCACTCGCCCGGCTCGAGCGAGCGCATGCCGCCGTCGTGCACGCGCAACCAGAGCAGCCCGAACACCACCATCAGCGGGCCGAGCGACTTGGCCAGCACACCGACACCGCCAGCCAACGCCGGCACCCACAAGGTCAGGTGGTCGCGCAGGCGCATCGCGACCTCGGTGTTGGGGAACAGCATCTCGAGGTCGTTGGTCGGGACGTCCTGAAACAGCTTGATGGTGATCTCGCCGGGCGTGAAAGGTAGCGGCTTGCGCTTGTCCCCCGCGAAGTGGGCCGCGTCCCGAAAGCGCACCGCGATCACGACCCGCTCGTAGAACGAGATGACAACGCTTCGACGCCGCAGACCGAACGAGCGGGGCAGCTGCTGAGTCCGGCTCGTCAGGCCACATCGCCACACGTGCAAGTCGGCGAAGTCGTCGAGCCGAGCACGCAGCGCGAGCGGGAACAGCGACGTGTCGCGCAGCGCCTGCTCGAGCTCCTGCGGTCGGATCACCAGGTAATTGGCGGTGGCCAGCAGAGCGTCGAGGGCCGCCCAGAAGCGCGCGAGCCCGTCGGGGCTGGCGCTCGGCCGCGGCACGCCTTCGGGGTTCGGATCGTAGGGAGCCCACAGCTGCTTGAGCTGCTCGAGGCGAGCGCGACACTCGAGATGCACGACCTCCTGCAGGCGCTTGCCGATCGCGCCCAGCCTCGCATCGTTGGTGCGCGAATCATCGGCGATCGCCGTGAGCAGGGCGTCGAGGCGCACGCCCAAGCGATGATCTCGCTGCATTGGCCACGCAGGATACGATCGCGCCGACGCCAACGACGAAGCGGCCGAGCCGGCGAGCGCGGGAACCACTCACGCAGTGTTCGCGCCCACGTGCGATCACGAACACGCGAGCAGCACGGTGTTGCGCCCGATGACCCCCATGTGGCTTGCACCCTCCGAGCCCGGCTTGGGATAGTCCGCCAGGCGCGACGACCATGGCCGACCAACACGCGAACCTCCAGCACACCCCGCTCCATCAAGCTCACCTCGACGCTGGCGCCAAGATGGTCGACTTCGGCGGCTGGCACATGCCCGTGCAGTACGCCGGCATCTTGGCCGAGCACAAGGCGGTCCGCGAGCGGGTCGGCATGTTCGACGTCTCGCACATGGGCGAGATCGACTTCCTCGGCCCGCGCGCGCTCGAGGCCGTGCAGGGGCTCGTGACCAACGACGTGAGCAAGCTGGTCGATGGCCAGGCCCTCTATACGGCCACCTGTCGGACCCACGGGGGCATCGTCGATGACTGCATCGTCTACCGCCGCAGCGCCGACAACGTCCGGATCGTCGTCAACGCGTCGAACATCGCCAAGGACGAGGCCCACTTCCGCGAGCACGCGGGCAAGCTGTGCGACATCGTCAACGTGTCCGACGAGATCGCGTTGATCGCCGTGCAAGGTCCGCAGGCGCGGGCGCTGGCGGCCAAGCTGAGCAGCGGGCCGAACCTGCTCGACTTGCTTTCC
>CBFGLP010001252.1:0-14780 GCA_965649595.1 uncultured Myxococcales bacterium
GATGGTCACGGCATCGTCGATCTGCGACGACGGCAACACGATCGACGACGACGCCTGCTCGAACGCCTGCGCGCCGCCGATTTGCGCGATCACCTGGTCGCAGATCGACGATGCCGTGACCATCAATACCAGCGCGCTCGATGGCACCCCGATCGACGAGCTGCCGAGCGGTGACCTCGTGACCGCGCACGCAGCCGACGGCCAATCGAGCATCGACGTGCGAGTGCAGGTCTGGACGCCCACTGGTGAGCTGGTCTGGGAGGTCATCCACGAGCTCGGCGAGCTGCGCGACGGCGTCGGAGACGTGCTCGGCGATCCGAGCGGCGACGTGTTGCTCGGCGGAGGTGCGAACGTCGGCACCGACGGCGTAGCGATGGTCCTGCGCCTGTCCGGCAGCGATGGCAGCGAGCTGTGGCGCTTCGAACGAGACAGCGAGCTGGCCGGCAGCATCGATCGCGTCACGGCGCTCGACTTCGATGATCAGGGCCGAGTGCTCGCGGCGGTGTTCGTCGAGAATCCGGGCACCGGCGGGGACGTCGAGCTCCACGCGCTCGATCCCGCGACCGGGGTCTCGCAGTGGACTGGACAGTGGGCGAGCGAGGGGGAAGGCGAAGACCAAGACTGGCCTGCCGCGCTCGTGTTCGACGCCCAACGTGCGCGCAGCTATCTGCTCGTGAGCAGCCAAGTGAACGCGGTCTGGTCCGAGCCGACGCTGCTGGCCTTCGAGGCGCCGAGCGAGGAGCCGGTGCTGGTCACCACGCCCTTCGACGATGGCAACCCCGACAATGATGGCGCGAAGTCGCTGGCCCTCGACGCGAGCGGTCGGCTGTGGGCGCAGATCGACGATGACGATCCCGTCGATGGCTGGCACATGCAGCTCGTCGAGCTCGATCCCGATGACGGCTCGGCCGTGCAGACGATCGACTCGCGCGACCTGCCGCTCGAGAGCGAGCGCCACTACAGCGGCATTCATCCGCTGACCTCGGTGCCCACGGGCGGGCTCGGCCTGGTCGGTTGGATCCCGGGGAATCAGGAGCTGGACATCGACCACTACGGCTTCGTGTTGGCGCTCGAAGAGAGCGGGCAGACCCACTGCGTCGCTCGCTTCAACGCGACTCAGACGAGCGCCAACTACTTGCTGTCGAGCTTCGCCGCGAGCGACGGGGCGATCTACAGCGCCGGCTATGCGTCGTTCTCCGGCGACTGGCACAACTTCTTGCTGCGGATCCGCTGACCTGCGCGAGCAGCCGCGATCCTCGAGCGCGTGGATGGCACGTCCTGCAGGCGTTCGCGCCCGAGCACCGAGCTCGGCATAGGTCGCGAGCGCTTGCGTCCGCCCGAGCGACGCGCCAACGTGCGGAGCCGAGATGATCCGGCACGCACCGGGGCTCCTGAATTCGTTCGCGCTGCTCGGCTGCGGCCTCGCGGGTCTGCTCGCGTGCTCGAGCGACGAGCGAGCGCCCGCTCCCGCGCGGCCGAGCGAGGCCGCCTCGCCCGTGCAGGAGCCGAGTCAGCCGACCTCGCCCGAGGCGCCCGGGCCGAGCGACGAGCAGCCCGGCCCCTACGATCCGCTCGCCCACGCTCGCGCCAATCTCGGCAAGCTCGACAACCTCGAGGCCCCGATCCCGCCGCAGTGTTATACGAAGACCGATCAGCAGGCGAATCCTTGCTGGGTCTGTCACGCGCCCGCCCGCTTCCCCAACGCGATGGTCGACTGGGACCTCCAGGCCAGCTACGACTTCTCCGACTTCGGCAAGACCAACCATTGGACCAACCTCTTCGTCGACCGTCGTGAGGCGATTGCGGCGATCAGCGACGAGGAGATCCTCGCGTGGATCCGCAGCGATAACTACGAGCCATTGCGGGAGCACCTGGCGGCGCTGCCCGAAAAGGACTATCGCGGCTTTCGCCCGGATCTGCGCTTTTCTGCCGGCTTCGATCCCGAGGGGTTTGCCAACGACGGCAGCGATTGGCGAGCGTTCCGCTACAAGCCCTTTCCCGGCGCGTTCTGGCCGACCAACGGCAGCACCGACGACGTGCTGATCCGGCTCCCCGCGGCGTTTCGCCAGTCCAGCGAGGGCGAGCCGTCCCGCGCGGTCTACAAGGCAAATCTAGCGATCCTCGAGGCCAGCTTCGGCGCCGATCCGCTGATTATCGACGCGGACATCGTATGGCCAATCGAGCCGATCGACGAGGTCGCCGCGGGCATCGATCTCGACGGTGACGGACGGCTCGAATCCGAGGTTCGTGAAGTGCGAGGCCTCCCGCCCCACTACGCTGGCGCGGCAGCCAAGACGCGAGTGCGCCGGAGCCTCTATCCGGAGGGGACCGAATTCCTGCACTCGGTTCGCTACGTCGACCCCGACAGTGGCATCAGCGCGCGAATGAAGGAGCTGCGATACAGCCGCAAGTTCAAGGAGCTGTCGGACATGGCGATCTCCTCCGCCTACCAGCGAGAGGCCGAGGAGAAGGCCGAGGGTAATTTGCCCTTCTTTGCCGGCTCACCGCTTACCGGCATGCGCAACGGCTTTGGTTGGCAGCTGCAGGCCTTCATCGAGGACCGCTTCGGTCGTCTGCGCGTGCAGACCGAGGAGGAGCACTACGCGTGCATGGGCTGCCACAGCAGCCTCGGGATCACTGCGGATCAGTCCTTCGCGTTCCCGCGCAAGCTGCCGGGCACGGACGGCTGGCGCTACCAGGATCTTCGCGGCATGCCGGATGCGCCGCAGCTGCGCCACCAAAAGGGCGAGGTCGCCACCTACCTCGAGCGCGCGCTGGCGGGCGACGAGTTCCGCAGCAACCCGGAGATGATCGAGCGCTGGCTCGACGAGCAGGGCAAGCTCGACGAGGTCGCGCTGGCGGCCGCGGTCGACCTCCACGCGCTGCTGATGCCCTCGCCCGCGCGGGCGCTGCTGCTCGACAAGGCCTACCTGGTGATCGTGCGCGAGCAGAACTTCGTCCGCGGGCGGGATCCGGTCGTGGCGCCCTTGCAGAACGTGCACTCACAGATCGGCGAGGACGTGTCGACGGGGCTGTCCGAGAGCGAGCGGGTGTACCTGGACGGATCGCTGCGCGTGAAGTGGTTCTAGCCCGCGGGCCCCTCAAACAAAGGGGCTCTTGAACACCGCCCGCTTCGGCGTGTTGATGCCCATCTCCGCGTAGCTCATCCGCAGGTAGCTGACCTGCAGCTCGCCCGGATCGACCGTCACCCCCGCGCGCAGGGCCGTCACGCTCGCTCGCCAGAGTCCCATCGCGCTCGGCCCCGGCGCATCGACGGCGCGCGCCCGCAGCTCCTCGGGTAGCTGCTCCGCGTAGGGCCGACACCCCGGCCCGAACGCGATCACGTCGTCACCAACCACCGCGTCCCCGAGCTCTTCGATCAACGTCCCGAGCTCGATCACCCGCTCGTCCGAGAGCGCCTCGATCCCCCCGCTCGAGCAGCCAAACAACCCGCCATAGACCTGCCCGCGCCGCGCGTCGAGCAGCGCGAGCACTCGCCCTTCGTGGCCGGCAGAGGCCGCCAACGCGGCGAGCGTCGACACCGGCACGATCGGCAGCCCCAGCCCGATCGCCAGCCCCTTTGCGGTGGAGACCGCGACCCGGGTCCCAGTAAACGTCCCTGGGCCCCGACCGCAGGCGATCCAGCGCACCCCGGTGGCCGCGAACGCAGCCTCGTCGAGCATCGCTGCGAGCCGCTCGTGCAGCCGCTCGGAGGTCTGGTTCGCGCCGTCTTCGGCCTCGTCGGTGAGCACGAAGCCCTTCGGGCCGGACGGACCGACGAAGCCGGCGTTGTCGTCATCGATGCGCCCGAGCGCCACGCAGGTGCGCGGCGCCGAGGCGTCCAGGCAGAGCATCCAACCGAGCTCAGACATCAGTCCATCCAGAAGCGGATCACGTCGTTGCGCAGCGCGATCAAGAGCAGCAAGAGCACGATCACCACACCGATCGCGCTGGCGATCTCGCGCGCCCGTTGGCCGAGCGGCTTGCGGCGGATCGCCTCGATCGTGAAGAAGAGCAGGTGGCCGCCGTCGAGGATCGGGATCGGCAGCAGGTTGACGAAGCCGAGGTTCAAGCTGATCAGCGCCATCAGCATCAGGAACTCGGTCGGGCCCTGCTCGGCCGCCGTACCGGCGAACGCGAAGATGCCGACGACCGAGCTCAGCTCCTCGACACCGCGCTGCAGCGTGACCATCTGGCGCAGCGCCGTCCACATCATGTCGAGCATGTAGACCGTCTCGCCCCAGGCCGCCTGCGCGGCGTAGGTGAAGCGGCCGCGGATCGGCTCGAGCGCGGGCGCGCGGCTGATCCCGTAGGGCTCGGCGCCCATGAACAGGTACGAGAACTCGGTCTTGTAGATGTCCTTGCGCGTGCGAACCTCTTGCACGAGCCTCAGCTCGCGCGGCTCCTCGCCGAGCGACTGGACCAGCATCTCGACCGGCTCCTCCTTGGCCTTGTCGAGCAGGTTGGCGACGGACTCCCAGCGGGTCACCGGCTGGCCGTTGACCTCGAGCACGAGATCGCCAGGCAAGAGGCCGGCCTTGGCGGCGGGCGAGTCGTGCTCGACCGCGCGGATGAAGGTGTTGGCCGGCAGCAGGCCGGTGGGCGAGTCTGGCATCTTCACGCCGCCGGGCTTTTGCCGCGCCTCGGGCCGCGGCAGCAGCTGGGCGTGGTTGCTCTCGAACCAAAGCAGCGTGCCGAACTGGAAGGGCGTCGCGTAGGGCCGCAGGTAGGTCAGGCGGACCAGCGAGTCCGGCGGGCGAGCGATCAGCTCTTGCAGCTCCTCGATCGTCCGGACCGGCTCACCATCGATCGAGGTGATCACGTCGCCGGTCCGCAGGCCGCCCTCGTAGGCCGGCGAGGCTGGATCAACGATGCCGATCTGCGGGGCGTAAAAGTGGGCATAGACGCCGAGCAGGCCGCGGGGCTCGGGCACGCCGAGCGGGTTCTCGACGAAGGTCCGGCGCGGCGTCACGAAGCGCTCGATTCGCTTGCCCTTGTTCTCGATCTCGAGTCGCAGCTCGACGTCGGGCGACTCGGCGATCTTGTTCTGCATCTCCTTCCACGAGCGCACGTCCTCGCCGTCGATCTCGACCACGCGATCGCCAGGCTGTAGGCCCGCGAGCGCGGCGGCCGAGCCGTCGAGCACCGTGCCGATCACCGGCGGCGGCTGGACGGCGTGGCTCAGGAAGAAGAAGAAGTAGAGCAGCAGGGGGACGATCAGGTTGGCGAGCGGACCGGCTGCGAGCACGAAGTAGCGGGCCCACAGCGGCTTGTTGTTCAGCGCGCGGTCTTTTTCCTGCTCTGGGATCTCTTCGTAGGGGTTCTGCCCGAGCAGCGTCACGTAACCACCGAGCGGGATCGGGGCCAGGCAGTACTCGGTCTCGCCGAGCCGCACGCGCAGCAGCGGCGGGCCAAACCCGATCGAGAAGCGCCCGACCTTGACGTCGACCAGCTTCGCCGCGAGCAGGTGGCCGAGCTCGTGGATGAAGATCAGCGGACCGATCAGGAGGATGAAGGCGAGGATCTTGCTCATCGGTCCGAGACCTGCAGACGGGAGCGGGATGATTCAGCGAGTCCGTGCCAGCGACTCGCCGCGAGCGCTCCGGACGATCGCCGCGGAATCTGCGCCGAATGTTCGGAGGTGAGCCCGAGACCGGCCCGCCCAGGCCTTCATAGTCGAAGCGGCGCTCATGGGCCAAGAGCGCGAAAACGTCGAGGGACACCAGAGCGATGCCGTCGCGGCGAGGCCCCTGGCGAGCGCTTACCTTGGAGGCGCCCGGCGTCCGCTGGTAGCATTCGGCCCTTGGCGAAAACGGACAAGCGCGCCCGCGTGACGATGGCGATGCTCGACGAGCTCGAGGAGGCCATCGAAGCGCTCAAGGTCGCGTTCGAGCGCTATTTCCACGGCGTCGACAAGGTCCCGCCGACCCGCGACCACGACGAGATCAAGCGCTCGGTTCGGCTGCTGATGACCTCGCCGACGGGCACCACCGCGGTCCGCTTTCGCCTGCAGAATCTCAAGGCCCGCCTCGTGACCTACGAGCACTACTGGACGCGAGTGCTCAATCAGATCGAGCGAGGGACCTTTCGACGGGTGCTCGCCGAGTCCGAGCGGCGGGAGTTGATCGGCAAGCGCAAGCCCGAGCCTCAGGCGGCCAGTAACGATGGACCTGCAGGGGAGGTGAGCCAGCCCACCGCGGATGCCGATGCGGACGCCGATGCAGCCGACGTGGTCCAACAGCGGCCGCGCGCCGCGAGCCGCTCAGCCACTGCTCCGCGAGCGGCCTTGCCCGAGGGCGTCGATGCCAAGGAGGTCCGCGAGCTGTTCAAGCAATTCGTCGAGGCCAAGCGGGCGGCGGGTGAGCCGACAGCCGGCCTGACCTACGGCAAGCTGCTCGACAAGCTCTCCCGCGAGCTGCCCCAGCTGCGAGCCAAGCACGGCGCCGACATCCGCTTCGAGGTCGCGACCGTGGAAGGCAAGGTCAGGTTGCGCGCTCGCTCACGCGGGGCCTCAAATCAAAAGGCGAGCTGAGCCACCCCAAGTCTTCATGGATGCACGAGCTCGGCCGTGGCGCTGGACGCGGACCCGGCCACCTGCTTCAATGCGGACGGCCTACGGCCGTCCTCTTGAACCTCCCTGTACTCCGGCCAGCGCGCTGGCCTTTGTACACTCCGGTTCACTCGGGTGCGCCGAGCCTGAATCGGCTCCGGCCACCGACCGTCTCGAAGCCGGCGCGATGCTCCGACGTCCGCCCAACCCCGAGGAACAGCGACCATGATCCGAAGCTATCTTTCCCTTGCCTCGCTGGCTGCGGCCCTGCTGCTCGTGACGCCCGGCTGCGGCAAGAAGAACGAAGAGACCCAAAACCCCGATGGCGCTGCTGGTGATGGTGGGTCGGTCGATGGGACCGACGGCCAGGGCGGCAGCCAAACGAGCAAGCCGAGCAAGGCGCGTGGGGCCACGGCGACCCGGTCGGGTGGGCGCAAGACCGTCGCGCGCAAGGTGACGAGCAAGAAGCCGCCGCGAGCGACCGGGGGCGGTGGCGGTGGCGACCAGGGCCCCAACGGCATGATCGCGGAGGCTTGGCAGCTCGAGAGCCTGACCGCGCTGCCCGACTTCTCCACGCTCGGAGCCGCGACCGCGACCGCGTCGCTCACCGACGTCAACATCGCCGAGCGCGACTTCACCGACGGGTTCCCTGGCCTGAATGTGAAGGAGAACTACGCGGTCCGGCTCAACGGCTCGCTCAACATCACCACCGAGGCCGAGTACGAGCTCTGCCTGAACAGCGACGACGGCTCGAAGCTGCTGCTCGAGGACACTCCGGTGGTCGACAACGACGGCGTGAAGGATGCTCCGACGGAGGGCTGCGGCCTCGTCTACCTCGCGCCCGGCGAGTACAAGCTCGAGATCCAGTACTTCCAAGGCTCGGGCCCCTCGCTGGCGCTGCAGTTCGCCTGGGCCGCCGACGGTGGCGACAAGACGCTCGTCCCGAGCGAGGCTCTGTTCAAGCCGGCGACCTGACGATTATTGCCCCCCGCAGACGTCGTGCACTCAGCCACGCACGGCCGCTTCGCGGCCGCGAGTTCGCGTAGCGACCTCGGTGGGCTGGTTCGGGTTCGCAGGCGTCCGCTTGGCCCCCCACAGGGGGGCTTTCAATCCCGGCGCTCGTTTGTGCTGGGCCTTCTAAATAACCAGGCCGCCCAATCGGGCGGCTTCGTCATTGGGTGGCCGCCCGGACTCACTCGACGCACGCGAGGTGGATGATCTGCTCGGGGTGCTCGGCCCGATGAAGCAAGAACATGCCTTGGCCAGCAGACTCGAAGTCGAGCAGATCCGGCAGCTCGATCATCGTGCGAGCGGGGCCCGAGGGCCATCGCTGGTCGTCGAGCAGCGAGATCGCCTGCAAGCGACCCTCGTCGAGCCGGACCATCGCGCTCTCGTACGTGAGCTGGACCAACTGGCCCGTGCCGCCGAACAGCACCGAGTCGAAGCTGGTCGCCTGCAAATACAAGTCGGTCACCGTGTCGAGTCGAAACAGCAAGCTCGCGTGCGGGTAATAGTAGTTGGGCAGGAAGGCCTGAACCGCGTAAGGATCTTGGGCCAGCTCGATCGGTCCGAGCAGGGAGTTCTGCTCGAGGATGACGTCCGGGAAGGTCAGCAGCCGCGCCTCGGGGCCGCTCGTGGTCAAGCGAAGATCGAGCAGCGACACGCTGGTGCCGTCGAAGATTCCGACGTCGAGCGTAGACACGCGATCTTGCGTGAAGCCGAACAGCACGCGCCCGGCCCCCGCGAGCTGGGTAGATTGGCCGGGGTCGATGTCCGCGATCCGATAGGGGTAGGCGTTGAAGCAGGTCAGCGGATCGAGGCCGGCGCAGGGATCGAAGATCAACGACCAGGTCGTGACGAAGTCGAGCGTGTGCTCATCGAGCTCGAGCAGGTGCAAGCCGATCGCTGCGTCGTCCGAGCAGCTCGGCACCGCGAGCACGAAGGGCCGACCTTCGATCAGCAACAACTCGTAGGACCACGTGACGCCGCAGCTGTCGTCGTAGTCGGGCGAGAAGTTGGTGATCAGGCCGTTGCCCGCGACCGAGCCGAGCCCAGCCACGATCTTGCGCACCGAGACCGTGCCGGTCCGGCGGAACACCCACGCGCTGCCCGGCTCGACGCCGGCCCGGAGCGAGTAGTCGTCGGCGTTGACCAGCAGGGGATCGATCTCGATCAGCTCGGTCGGTGGCTCGTCGGCGTTGGCGGGGACCCGGACCACGGCGACGCTCGGGTCGAAGGTCAGGCGTGGATCGGGGTTCTCGAACAACGCCCACCCGCCGGGCGAGCCGGGGCCATCGCTGATGAAGCTCCGGATCGGGCCTCCGACCTCGAGCTGCTCGTGAACTACCTCGATACACACGCGCTCGGGCTCGGCGAGCGCGTCGAGATCGAGCGGCGTACGAGCGTCATCGCAGCCGAGCATCGGCGCGAGCACGAGCAAGCGAGCGCGCACGCGCGAGCTCATCGGCGCAGGACCTCGTCGAGGACCTCGCCGCTGACCGCGGCGAGTTGCTCGAGCTCGTCGGCTTCGATGTTCAGCGCAGGCATCCAGTAGAGCGTATCGTGCAGCGGCCGCAGCAGGACGCCCCGCTCGAGCGCCGCCGCACGCAGGGCGAGGGCCAAGCGACCGTCGGCGGGTCCGCGGGTACCGTCGAGGTCGAAGGCCGCGATCAACCCGGCCTGGCGATGCGCGAGCACCTGCGGGTGGCGGGCCGCGAGCTCGCAGCGGAGCCGGGTCATGTGCTCGATCCGCTCGGGCAAGCGAGCGAGCGTGGCCTCGCGCTCGAACACGTCGAGGCTCGCACAGCCAGCCGCGCAGGCGATCGGGTTGGCAGTGAACGAGTGGCTGTGCATGAAGCTGCGGCTAGGCGCGCCCTCGAAGTCGTGCTCGAAGCCGGCCCGGATCAGCGTGGCCGCGAGCGGGAGCACGCCGCCCGACAGGCCCTTGCTGAGGCAGATCAGGTCGGGGGTGATCGCTGGCCACTCGCTGGCGAAGAGCCGACCAGTGCGACCGAACGCGACCGCGATCTCGTCGGCGATCAGGTGGATGTCGAGGCGCTCGCAGGCGTGCGCGAGCCGGCGCAGGAACCCGACGCCGTGCATCCGCATCTTGCCGGCGCACTGGATCAGCGGCTCGACGATCAGCCCGCTGAGCTCGTCGGCGTGGCGCTCGAGCAGCGCGATCGCGGCGTCGGCTTCGGGCGTGTCGGCGCCGGCTCGCTCATCGGCGAGATCGGCGTGGGTGTGGTCGACGAGCGCCGGTGCGGGCAACGAGAGCGCGTCGTGTAGCAGCGGCCCGAAGGGCTCGCGCCAGGCCGGGCTACCGCAGACCGCGAGCGCACCGAGGGTCTCGCCGTGGTAGCTGTTGTCGAGCGCCGCGAACCGACGCTTGCTGGCTTGCCCTCGCTGGACCCGAGCTTGGAAGCTGAGCTTGAGCGCGACCTCGATCGAGGCCGAGCCGCAGTCGCTGTAGAACAGCTTGCCGTAGACCGAAGCTCCGCCCGAGTCGCGCGGCGCAGCGGCGAGCAGCCGCTCGGCGAGCGCGACGGCGGGCTCGTGCGTGAAGCCGGCGAACATGACGTGGTCGAGCGTCGCGACCTGGCGCTGGACCGCCTCGACGATCGCGGGGTGGCCATGACCGTGGATGGACGTCCACCACGAGCCGATGCCGTCGAGGATCCGGCGGCCCTCGGAGTCGAACAGCCATACCCCGCGGGCTCGCGCGATCGCGATCGGGGGCGTGCGCTCGAGGTCGGCGAAGTGCGTGGCCGGGTGCCAGATCGCCGCCCGATCACGCTCGCGCAACGAGGCGCTCACGGGCTCGCTGGCTCCCGATCGATCGGCTGGGGCTTGCTTGGCGATGGTCGACTCGGCGCAGGCGTGGTCGAGTCGTTGGCCGAGCTTGGGTCGCTCGACTGCGGGCCCGTATCTGCCTCGCTCTCGTCGAGCGTGGGCGCCCGGATCTCGAGCGGTGCCGCGGGCGTCATCGGGCGCGCCTCGGGCTCGAAGATGCCGCGAACCCGGGCGACCAGGGGCAGCTCGCGATCTGCGTCGCGCCAGCGCTCCGCGACCTTCTGCCGCTTGTCGAGCGCGGCCTCTGTCTCTCCGTGGGCGTCGTCGACCTGGGCTTCGACCAGCAGCGCCCAGGGATCGTCGGGGGTCAGCTCGACCAGCGTGGCGGCCAGCCGTCGCGCGAGGGTGAGGTCGGGGCCAGCGTCGCCACCGCTGAAGCAGAGCGCGGCCGAGATGTCGAGCTGGCGCAGGTAGGTCTCGAAGGGCGGGGCCGTATGGTTGAGGACGCTCGGGTTCTCGCCGCGGCTCATGCACTCGCCACGGTTGAGCGCGGCTTGTTGGCTGGCGATCGCACGCTCGCGCGAGGACATCGCGTTGGTGTCGGCCGCGTCGCTGCGGCCACCGATCCACAAGTTGTGGGCCAGCCCGGGCCCCATCGCTGCGCAGCGGATCGGCGGCGCCTCGAGCTCGAAGCGGTAGGCATAGGCGCACCACATGTCGACCAGCGCCTGTTGATGCGGGTGCTGGCCCGGCAGGGTCGCGTACGCGTCGATCTGCTTGGTCGCCTCGCGCAGGCGGCCGTCGTCGAGCAACATCCGGATGGTCGGGCGCGGATCGAGGAGCGAGACCGCCTCGGCCCACTCGGCCGAGAGCTCGCGCTCGCCGATCTGACCGTAGAACCACGCGGCGCGGGTCATCGCCGCAGGCGCGGTGGAGTGCTCGACGAGCAGCTCCTCGAGCAGCGCGCGGGCCTCGTCGGTGCGCCCGAGCGCGAGCAGCAATTCCATCCGCGCGAGCTGCCAGCGAAGCTGGAGCGGCGGCCCGGCGCTGAAGTCTTGCGGCTCCGAGAGGCGGCGCAGCGCGTGCTCGGCCTCGCGCTCGAGCAGCGGGCCAGGATCACGAGCGGCCTCGAGTCGAGGGACCAGCGAGTTGCTGACCGCGAGCGGCAGCCAGCTAATCGGCAGTCGGCTGGTCTCGCTCGGGTCGAGCAAGGTCCACAGCGGGGTGGCCATCGAGTAGCTGGCGGCGCAGGCTCGCAGCGCCAGCTCGCGCCAGGTGTCGTCACCCTCCCACTGCGATCCGTCGCTCTCGCTCGTGTAGCCCGAGGCGGCGCAGTGGGCCCAGCGAGCCGGCTCGTTGGCGAGCTCGTGCTCGAGGGTCGCGCGCCAGAACACCACCGCAGCCGAGTAGGGGGCCCGCTGCTCGAGCCGGTGGAGCTGGCGCTGTGCCGCCTCGTAGTCGCCGACATCGAAGCTGCGCACGAACGCTTGGAGGTCGGCGAGCGCGACCCGATCGGGCAGACCCATGTCCCGCCACTCGCGATCCTCGGGGCTGCGCAGGATCAAGAACGCGATCACCGTAGCGATCGTGAGCAGCAGGCCGCCGATCAACCACAGCCAGCGGCCCGCGAGCGGAGCGACCAAGTTGGCCGCGGCCTCGGCCGAGACTGGGCGCCGCTCTGGCTCGTGCCGCATGCAGCGAGACACGAGCAGGGTCAGGTTCCACGGCGCGTCCTTGCGGAACTGCCGGATTGGTGGCGGCTTCTCTTCGCGTAGCTTGACCAGGAAGAGCTTGGCGTTGGGCGCCTCGATCGGCAGCCGTCCCGTCAGCATCTGGTAGAGCATCACGCCGAACGAGTAGAGATCGGTCTGGACCGTCGCCGGCGAGCCCTCCCACAGCTCCGGGGCCATGTACGCGGGGCTGCCGAAGATCGTGCCCGCTTCGGTGCGGACCAGCGATCGGGCCTCGGCCGGGTTCGGGCGCTGGACCTCGTCGAGATCCGGCGTATCGAAGCCAGCGACGCCGAAGTCCATCACGATCGCGCCGCGGTGGGTCAGCATCACGTTGGCTGGCTTGAGGTCACGATGGACGATGCCGGCCTCGTGCGCGGCCGCGAGGCCCGAGAGGATCTCGTAGCTGATCTCGCGGATCTCCTGCAGGGTCATCGGCGGATCGTTGTCGGTCCCGCCGTCCTCGCGCCGACGCCCGCCCTCGATCAGCTCGTCGAGCGTCTGGCCCTGCAGATACTCCATCGAGAAGTAGGGCAGGCCATCGGCTTCACCAGTGTCGTAGATGCGGACGACGTTGGGATGGGTGACCGAGTGCGCCAGCGCGACCTCGCGGAGGAAGCGTCGAACGGTCGCGCGGCTCTTGGCCAGATCCTGGCGCAGCACCTTGAGCGCGACGTGCTTCTTGAGCAGGCGGTCGCGGGCGAGGAACACCTCGCCCATCGACCCGCTGCCGAGCCGTCGCTCGAGCGTGTAGCGATCGTTGATGACCGATCCTTCCTCCCAGACCCCGACCTTGCTCGGCGGCACGTACTCGCTGCGGCCATCCACGATCGAATCGGCGGCAGCGGCGATGTCTGCGCGAGGACGAGCTCGTCCGGCTGCTGTGCTCAGCTCCGCGGTCTGATCGGGCGGGAACACGCGAACTCCGATGTTAGCAGGACATGCCCGGCGCTCCGATTCCATGCCACGACCTCCGGCCTCGTTTGCAGGCGGATTCCAGGGTTGTGTTGGATACGGCCAGCCGGTGTGTCGTTTCGAGCCAGTTCTGCGAACCCCGGCGCGGCGATGGGCCGGCGTGAGGTGGCGGCCGTCCCTCCCGGCCAGCGGGGGCGAAAAACCTTCGCGTTGTCGGTTTAGGGGCGATGGGCTTCGGTGCGTGGATCACCCGGCGGCACAGCCCGCCCGGACCCGCTATCCTCGCCCCCGCGAAGGTCCAAGAGGACGGCCGCAGGCCGCCCGCATTGAACGCCGCAGCGCCTCGAGCCGTCCCCGCCTCTGTCATGTCCACACTCCTCTCTCGTCTCTCGTTGGTCACCGTGGGGTTCGCCGCGGGGACTGGTCTCGGCTGTGTGCTCTACGTCGACGACGTGGACTGTGGACCTTACGCCTACGCGTATCGCGACAGCTGTTATTGCGACGACGGCTACGACGGCGACGATCCTTGGGGCGAGGGCTGCTATCCGGTCATGACGTGGCGGGTGACGGACGCCTGCGACGATGGGGGTGACATCGCCTGGAAGCTGTTCTCGCAAGACCGCGACTGGACCTGGCCGAGCGGCGACGCGGTCTACGTCACGCGGGGATTCAATTGGGACAGCCTCGAATCGATTCTCTGCGATCCCGGCGAGCTGATCTGTTTCGGCGCTCTGTCCGACACGGGTCTGGAATATGGTGTCGGGCTCGATGGCAAGGCTGGCTGCGACGATTGCTGCTTCGAGTGCGACGCCTACGAGCTGGATTTTGGTCTGTTGACCTGTCAATAGGCGACAGCACGATCGAGCGCCTCGCAGAGGTTTTTCTCGATCCTGGAGATCGGCCCTCCACGCGCTCGCGCACGGGGAGGCCGATCCTTCGTCGTTCCACGGGCCGGTGAAGGCGTCCCGAGGAGGGGCGAAGCGCGGTTTGTTCGCGGTTTGGGAGCATCGCGCGGAAGTTGGGCAACAATGGGTTGCAAAGCCGGGCTGGCTCGCTTGGCAGCCCTCCAATCCGGTGGCATAGTCCCCGCACTTTCGACCTCAACGCGGCCAAGGACGCGTCGCGGCGAATGGACGAGTCATGCTGGAGATCGCTCGACTTCTCGAAAACGCGCTCGCTAACAATCGCTCTGGGCTGCGCAAGGCTGCCAAGCAGACCCTGGCGAAGGCACCGTTGAGCACCACACTGCGCGAGCTCCTGGCCAGCGAGGCTGGCGACGCAATTCGCGAGCTCACCATGCGTGATCTCGAAGAAGCGCTGGTCGCCGCCGGGGCTGGTCCAGCGCGCCGGATCACTACCGGCGCTGCACCGCGCAACAAGGTCAAGGTCGCGACCTCGGCGGACAGCCAAAGCCGCGAAGAGTACATGTACCGGCGAATTCTCGAGGTGCTCGCGTCGCACGGCGCGATGACCATCGGGCAGATCGCCAAGCACATCGACGTCGATACGACCGAGCTGCGCGGCTATCTGGCCTGGATGCGGCGGGTCGGCAAAGTCGGCAGCAGCGGTCGCGCTCGGGCTACCCGCTACCACTTGCCGGATGGTGTCCAGGCGGAGGGATGAGTCCTCGACCGGTTGGTCGAGGGGCGAGCGTCCTCGTTCGTGGAAGCCACGACATTGGTCGGATGCACAATTTGTCGTCGTCAGCCCCAAAGGGGCTGAAACTGTCTTCGTCAGCCCCAAAGGGGCTGAAACTGTCTTCGTCAGCCCCAAAGGGGCTGAAACTGTCGTCG
>CBFGLP010001253.1:0-8778 GCA_965649595.1 uncultured Myxococcales bacterium
GTCAGCCCGTCCGGGCTGAAGGGCAGGGGACGGCGGCATGCGAGCGACCACCGCCACGCTGGCCGAGTCACGCGAGCGCTCGCTCGGCAGCGCGACCGCGACCGCGGCCTCGATCCCGCGTGCGGCGAGCAGCCGCTCGACCTCGCTGGCGAGCGCCAGCTCCCGACGCGTGCGCTCGCCTTCCCGCGTGGGCACGAGCCCGGGATCGCCGAACAGCTCTTGCTTGCTCGCGCGCGCGTGCCCGCGATCACGCGACGAGGGCCGCTCGCTCGCATCGCAGCCGATCATCCCCACTAGCAGGATCGCCACCGCGAAGGGCTTGCTCGCTCGCACGTCGCCAGCCTGCGGGCAAACCCACGCTCAGCCAAGAAATCGACTCAGCCGTCCTCGTCCGGCTCGGGCCGCTCGCCTGGCTTCCACTCCTGCGCCCGTACCCGCTTGCCCAAGCGATCCAGCGTCTTTGCGTGCCGCCGCGAGATCGTGGCCGCCGAGGTGCCCTTCTCGTGCGCGTACTGGGCCATCGTCTCGCCGCGCTGGTAGATCGCGACCAAGAGCCGCCGCTCGGTCGGCTCCATCTCGTCGACGGCAGCCCACACGCGATCTCGCGACTCGCGGGCCAGCAGCGCCTGCTCGGGGTCGTCTTGGTCCTCGTCGATCGTCTCGATGTCGTGGCTGCGAGGCTCGCTCAGCACGGTCACCATCGCGGCCCGACGGACCAGCTCGCGCGCCGCCGTGACCCGCTGCTCGATCGTCTGGCGCCCGGCCCCGGCGCGCTCGCGTTGCTCGCTCGCGGCTTGTTCGAGCAGCGCGTTGGTCTGGTCGAGCCGAACGAGCGCTCGCTTGGTCCGACGCCGACCCGGGTGAGCGGCCCGGATCGCGTCGAGCATCGCCCCGCGGATCCGATAGTACGCGAACGTCGAGAAGCTCGCCCCGCTGTTCGAGTCGTAGCGCAGGGCCGCCTGGACCAGCCCTTCGTTGCCTGCGCTGATCAGCTCGTCGGTGCTCAGCACGCCGACGGTGCGGGCCAGCTTGGCGGCGATCCGCCGGACGAGCTCGGCGTTGCGCTCGACTCGGGCCGCCTGCTCGGGGGTCAGCGCGGGGCTCATCGCTCTCCGGGTCAGAGCCCTTCGCGGACGTGCTTGCGCAGCGCCCACTTCTGCTCATCGCTGACGTCGTGGAAGCGCACGCCCATGTCCTCGTTGGTCGCTCGGACGATCCGCCCGTCGACCGCGACGGAGGTGCCGCTGTCCGGGAACCCGAACACCAGCTTGACCACGCTGCCCTCGGGCTCCCACGCCGCGCCCGCGAACCGGCAGCCACCGACCGAGATGTCCTCGACCGATCGACCGAGCACGACCTCGCGGCCGATCACGTCGGCGATCACGTTGAGTCGCAAGCGAGGGTGGACACGAGCCTCGGACGCCACGGCCGCGATGATACCGATCGAACTCGGACCCCGCCGACCCGAGCGCCGCTGCGTAATTTCCGCGTTGCCGACGTGGCGTTTGCGCGTAGAGCGCCTGCCAGTTTGGCAAACTCGGTGCCAGCAATCCGCGTGCATCTACTTGAAAGCCGTTCGGTTTTCGCCGATCCACGGTGGCCGCGAGCTTGCAATCCCCGCCAGGCGGCGACACTTCGCCGGCCTCGAACCCCGCGACCACGATGTCCGCCGAGACGAAGACCTCCGAGACCCGACCCTTGCTGCGCCTGGTGATCGCGACCGCGCTCTTGCTCCCGATCGCTGTCGGTGCGCTCGGGACCACCGGTTGCAAAGCGCAGCCAACCATCCCCGGGACCGAGATCCCCGACACCGACGACAACCGGCAGATCCTCGCGGTGCTCGAGCGCTACCGGACCTCGTTCGTCAGCCGCGACGCCGCAGCGGTCTTGGCCACCGCGCACCCGACCTACCACGACCAGGCGGGCACCGACGATCCGAGCGACGACACCACCTACGCCGAGCTCGGCCCCTTGCTGCGTCGTCGACTCTCGCAGATCGACTCGGTCCGCTTCACGATGGACTACCTCGAGATCCACGTGACTGGTGATCGAGCGGTCGCACGGGTGTGGATCGACGCGAGCTTCCGCTTCAAGCCGCTGCTCGATTCCTACGGCGAGCCCCGAACGCCGCCGCCCTACAACCGGGTGCAGGACCACGCCGAGTTCGAGCTGGTCCGCGAAGGCAACACCTGGTTGATCGTTCGGGGGATCTAGTCCGATTTCTGCCTTTTCGGATGACCGACCACCGGCCTGCTAGGTAGCACTGGCACCAGGTACCGATGCAACCGAAGGTGACTGCCCGCCTCGTCGAGGATGGCGAACACGAGCCGGCCGCAGCGGAAGGACCTGATGATCTCCGCAGCCGCGTCGGCGGGCGACAGCGAAGAGTCGCCCTTGAAGTCGAGCTCGTTGAGCCCGATCAAGATCGAGCCATCCGCCACGCCGAGCCGCTCGAGCAACTCGGCGCCCATCGGCGAGGCCGCAGCCACGCGCAGCCCAGACGCATGTCGGGAGAGCTCGAGTGACTGAGCCCACGCAACCAGCTTGGCGAAGTCGCTCACGTTGATCCGCCTCGAGCCAGGAAAGCCGCTGGCTGCGAGCTCCGGGCTGATGTCGTCGGGCGAGATGTGCTGCGACTCCACAAGGACACTCCGACACGTCCGGCGCCGACGAGCAAGCGCGGCCCCGAATTGTGGCTCAGTCGCCCGTCGCAATGGCCTCGGTTTGCTCATCGAACTCCGTGCCTCCGTAGTCTTCGGTCTGCCACACTGGCACGATGTAGCGGTGGAGGCGCATGCCGTCGGGCTGGTCGAGGAGCACGAAGGCGAAGCCGCCCGCGAGCCAGGCTCGCTCGACCTCGAGCATAGCATCGAGAACACTCGGTCCGTCGGGGTCGCCCGTCGTGAAATCCAGCTCGTTGACGCCAAGGATGATCGAGCCCGGATCAACGTCGAGCTTGGCGAGGATCTCGCGGCCGAGCGCGTTCGCGGGGTCGACCTGGATGCCCGCAGTCGTCTGTGTGAAGCCGACAGCGCTCAGCCAGTCGCCTATCTTGTCCTCGTCGAAGGCCGCAAGCCACACGTACTTCGCGCCCTGGAAACCACATTGGGAGCCAAAGCACGTGGTCACTTCGTCGAGCGAGCCGTCGGGCTTGATGCCCACGCCGGGTGGCGGCGTCTGGTGAGGGAAGGTGCAGTAGCCAAAGACACTCTCCTCGTTCTCTATCACTTGCTTGACGTTGAAGGTGGGTAGCACGGCGACCATGTGCCGCGGACACGCTGTCTCTGTCACTATCTGGTGCGTTGCCTGCTTGCCGAGCAGCCGCACACTGTGCCCGCACAGACCGGTGTGCGACCAGCGGGACCACGGCCATTCGGCGTCGAGTGGCCAGTAATCCCAGCCGTTGTCGAGGAGCAGATCGATCCAAACGATCAGGTCCTGGAGGAGCACTAACTCCGCGACTACCTGCTGCTGGATGTCCTGAAACTCGTCCCAGTTCAGCCAGATCAGGCCCTGACGTTGCAGGGCGCTCAGCAGCGCTTGGCTCGGTTCGAAGTGGCCCCCGTTGTCCAGGCAGGTCGCCGTTGCCCTCGCGTTGATTTGGGAACTGGCCGAGAGCGGGTAGTTGGCGTGGGCCGCACGGACGCCGTAGTAGTCGACCACGGCTTGGCACTCGGCGTTTGTCGAGTGCGGGTAGACGTCGGTCAGCAGGTCCGTCCACTGGTTCGGGTTCACGTCAGGTTCAATCGTGCTACACGGCTGACCGTACATGTTGTTGCGGCCCGCATAGAAGGGATGGCCGACCATCTCAGTCGCGTTGATTGCCACGATTGGCACGCGTGGGTGAATCGTGGGGATACCTGTCGTGTAGAGACCGATATTGCCGATCATCCCGGACCGGTAGTCTTCTATGGAGTCATGGTAGGGCTTCAAGGTAACCGAGTCAGGATCACGCCACGCATACATTGGGTGTTGCCTGAGCGGCCAATCGGAGAAGATGTTCACCTGGGGGAGGCCATCCCACCAGGGCTTGCCAGGCCATGCGTCGTAGTATCCCTCACCATCCTCTGGCGATGTGGATGGCGCGTAGGGGCAGCGCTCCAGCTCATGCGCGTAGTTCAACTTTCCGTCTACGACGAGCGTCGAGGGGAGTCGCTCCTTGCACATCCATTCGGGCGGGTTGGGGCCCTCCGGTGGCTCGCTGTTCGGCTTCGGGTCGCCGCCCACTTCGTCGTCGCTTGCGCTGTAGGGGATCGCGCAAGCGATCAGGAAGGGCAGCAGCGCCCCAGTCAGATTCGGACGGGTTGCCTTTCGTGTCATATTCGGTCCCTCGTGGATGGGGTGGTCAGAGGCTCCGCACCACGCGGAGCGTCCATGTCGAAGTAGGGATGCTGGGCGCCACGATGCGGATCTTCATGCCCGAGTTGGTCGTGAGCTCGCGGAGGGCCGAGGTGATCTCAGCGGGGTCGAGCGGGCTGCCGGACCCGGTGCCGACCGCGACGATCTGCTGACCAACCCCGAGGCCGAGCGCGTGGCAGACGGAGCCGACGTCGCATTGCTCGATCTCGACGGCACCCGTTCGCTCGGGCGAAAAGCTGGCCCCAGTGAAGAGCAGGTTCGGCGAACCGACGAGCATACCGAACAGGTCGTCATCGATCAGGCAAAGCGCGTCGGTGCCCGTGATCGTGCATGAGATGAAATCCGCGGGCGGCAGTTGCTCGAACGGCATCGGCGGGTCGCCGGGTTCGGGGCCTTCGGCGTTGAATTGGCAGGTGGTTCCGACCCAACCGCCCTTTCCGAAGGCGAACTCGTCCCAAATCCACGGGTAGCCCGTGCACATGAGTGACCAATAGTTGTTATCGGCGAGACCCATCGCTTCCGCTATGTCATCACACGCATCCCATGCGGCCTCGTTGACGAGCTCGCCGCACTTGCATCCGCACTCCGTATCCAACCCCATGCACGCCGCCCCAAAATTGCATGGCATCGTGACTACGTAGTCATAGGAAAACGCGAATGGCTCGAGCGAAGAGCAGTCCGGCGCCCACGCGGGAGCCCCTGGGGCTGCGATTGCACCCTGGGCACCAGCAAGCGACCAGGCCGCCATCTCTGGCCAGCACAGCGAGAATGCTTCGACGTTTGTCGTATGGCCGCTGTAGCCGCCAATCATCTCGGGGCACGACGCACACCGCAGCGGCTCCACGGGGCCAAGGATCGGGTCGATGCGGTGCAAGCAGTCCCACTCGCGCTCGGGCGTGTTGCACGAACCGTCGTCGATATAGGGCACGAGCACGCCCTCGTTGATGGCCTGCTCGATACGTGGGTCTAGCTTCCACGTGCGCACGCAGTTCATTCGCTCGTTGCAGTAGAGATCATTGTCATGGCCGCCGTCTCCGACTTCGTCTCCGAGGGAGTCACCCCATTCGATTTCAATGCCACAGCCTGCCCAGCACACGGCCAGGGACGCGAGTGTTACCAAATTCGTTCGCTTGTCGACCTCCAGGCGCTCGCCATCGCCGAACCTGGGCCCCAGGAGCGCCGCGAAGGACACGGGCTGTCGTGTTGCCCGGCGCGAACGGTCGTTCGACCCACCGCCGGTAGTCGTGTTCCGCACGTCGGGATGAGTGACGCGGCGACGAGGACCGGTCAACGAAAGGGGGGCTGGCTCCCGCGAGATCGACCGCGTGAGGCGACGTCGCTCGCTCGCCTAGTTCAGCCGCTTTCGCCACCGTGAGACCCTGCCTGGTTGGTGCGATGCATGCCGGGAGCTCAACCAACCCGAGGGCGGGACTCGATCCGCTCGCGCGTGTCGAGGACTTCGACGTCACCGTGCTGGATCACGACGAGGAGTTCGACGCGTCGGGCAACGTCCGGCTCGACAACCACCGCGAGCCCCCGACGATCACCACGATCCGCCCGTGGCTCGGGTGGGTGCAGACGGAAGCGGGCTTGCCGGTCGAGGGTCCGCACACGCTCCGGCACACCTTCCGCGCCGGAACCCTCGCGCTCCCCGCACGGCGAATCAGATCACACGACCCGCGACCTACGGGGTTAGGATCCGGCCGTGCTCGCGGCGCTCCTGCTCGCGTTCCCGCTGGCGCTCGTCGGCGGTCCAATCGACGCACCCGAGGACGGCGTCCGCTTCGATCCGCCGCCGCTCGAGCTCGGCGCCGACCTGCGCGAGGACTGGGATGATCTCTGGCGCCGCTTTCAGGACCGCAACGGTCGCCCCGATCCGCAAGGGCCCTTGTTGCAGCCGTCGCCCGAGCTGCAGCGCTCCGAGTTCGAGCTGACCCGGGCGGTCGCCGATCACCCGCTGCCGCTCGAGCGCGACTGGGCCCTGCGTACCCGCGGCGCTCGGCTGTGGATCAACTCGAACGACGAGTTCTCGTTCTTCAACGAGCTGCGGATCAAGGAGCGGATCCCGATGGGCAAGGTCGGCGCGCTCGGGATCCGGTTCGACCGAGCCGAGTACGCGGGCATCCACAGCTCGATGCTCCGGCTCGACTTCGCGTTCCCCGACATCGCGGGCTCGGGCGCGTTCATCGAGGTTCGACCGACCGCTCGGTTCGAGAAGACCGACCTCGACCTCGAGCTGATCGTCGGCTGGCAGCGTGCACGGCTGGCTCGGGTCAGCGCGCGAGCGTTCTTCTTCGACCCCTTCAACAACGCGTCCGACGGGCTCGCCCAGGCCCGCGACGCCGAGCTGGAGCTGCGCGTGGTCCAGCGCAACCTCTCGGCGGGGGTCAGCACCGAGCTCGAGCTCTTCATTACACCGGCGCTCCGGGCCGAGCTGTTCTTCGGCGGTGTCGTACCTTCGCGGCGGACGCTCGAGTACGCAGACGAGGCGGAGGTCGACCTCGCCCGAACGCAGTCGGCGTTGCTCGGTGGCGCGTGGATCGAGTGGGCGCTGCCATGGGCGCCGGTGTGGGTGGGCGCGAGCGGGACGCTGGTCGGCACGCGGCAGGTCGACGAGAACTTCGACGGCGCCGTGCTCGACATCGTGCCCGAGCGAGAGCTGCGGGCGCGCGCCTATGTGCTCGCGCACCTGTTCGAGGGCACGCGCGGCGAGCTGACCGTCGAGCTCTCGGGCACGCATCGGCGCACCCGCTTGCCTCGCCACGAATCCGCGCAGGGCAGCGCCACTCGGGATCACAGCTGGCTCGCGCTGCTGCGCGCGACCTGGATGCCGACCCGCATGTTCGGGCTCGAGCTGACCTATCTGACGCTCGATCGCCGCGCCGAGGGTACCGGCGACCTGCCGATCCGGCTCAGCGAGACCAACCATCGCCTGAGCACCCGCTTCGCGTTCGCCTTCAACCCGCACGTGCGCCTGACCTTTGGTGTCGGCTGGGATCTCGACGGCCGCGACGGCCCCTACGACCAGGGCGGTATGACCCTGACCGCGCGCTGGTAGAGTCCGGGCGTGCCGGAGCTGCCCGACGTCACCGTCTACGTCGAACATCTGCGCCGCCGCGTGCAGGGCCACGTGCTGGTCGGGATCGAGCTAGTCAGCCCCTTCGTGCTGCGCTCGGTCGAGCCGCGGCCGGACGTGCTCGTCGGCGAGCGCGTCGCCGCGGTCTCGCGGATCGGCAAGCGGATCGTGCTCGAGCTCGAAGCCGAGCTCTTCGCGGTGATCCACCTGATGATCGCCGGCCGCTTTCACTGGTTGAAGCCCGACGCCAAGCTAAATCGCAAGCGCACGCTCGCGGCGTTCCGCTTCGCGCATGGCACCTTGCAGATGACCGAGGCCGGGACCCAGCGCCGCGCCTCGCTGCACCTGGTCCGTGGGCGCGAGGCCCTGGCCGAGCACGATCCTGGTGGTGCCGACGTGTTCTCGCTCGCGACCGCCGAGCTCGCGGCGCTGCTGCGCGAGGAGAACCACACGCTCAAGCGGGCGCTCACCGATCCCCGCGTGCTCGACGGGATCGGCAACACCTATTCGGACGAGATCCTGCACGCCGCCAAGCTCTCGCCGATCAAGCTCACGCAAAAGCTCGACGACGACGAGGTCGCGCGGCTGCACGAGGCCTGCAAGGCCGTGCTGAGCGGGTGGATCGATCGCCTGCGCGAGCAATACGGCGACGAGTTCCCCGAAGGGATCACTTCGTTTCACCCCGACATGGCCGTGCACGGCAAATACGGCCAGCCTTGCCCGGTCTGTGGGCAGCCCGTTCAGCGGATCGTCTACGCCTCGCGCGAGACCAACTATTGTCCGGGCTGCCAGACCGAGGGAAAGCTGCTCGCCGATCGTGGGCTCTCGCGCTTGCTGAAGCAGGACTGGCCAAACAGCCTCGAGGAGCTCGAGAGCTACAAGGCCGCGCGACGGCAGGGCTTCGTCAGCCCGTCCGGGCTGAAGGGCTGACGGACCTAGGGCAGAGCTGCCGCGTGACGGCGCGCTGGAGCTGGTTGCGCCGGTCGATGGTCTGCATCACGCCAATGGACCGAGCGCCGACCAGCTCTCGCTGACGCTCGCGCCGATCTTCGACGACTACGCGTGCGTGCAGATGTCAGACGCCTTGACCAACACTCCTCCCGGAGCCGAGGTCGACGGCGCCTTCTTCCCCCATTACGCCCCAGGTGACATTCCGATCGAGGGCGAGGGCGGCGGGGTCTTGGCGCCGATTGGGCCCGATTGGGTGCTCACCCCGGAGTACTACGCCGTCGTCTATATGCCGAACTGGCCGAACCTCGATCCGCAGGTCGAGATCCCCTGCAACTAACCTTAGGATCCCAGACATGCCACGCCGCTCGGATCTCCGCACCAGCGTCCCTTTG
>CBFGLP010001254.1:0-4215 GCA_965649595.1 uncultured Myxococcales bacterium
CGCGGTCGAGGACCTGGAATTGCTTGGCTTAGTCGGCCCATCCGGGCCAAAGGGCTTAGTCGGCCCGTCCGGGCCGAAGGGCGGCCTGTCCGACCTGGCGTTCGTCGATCTCGGGCGTGGTCGGGCTCGCCGCTACCGCGAGCAGGTCGCCCGCGAGCGGGCGGCCTTCGACGCGCTGATGCGACGCCTGCGGCTCGAGTCGATCTCGATCGTCTGTGGACAAGACTGGCAGCAGCCCTTGGTGCGCTTCTTCGAGCGCCGGGCGAGGAGGTTGCGGCGATGATCGGGCTCTGTTCCAAGCTCTCGGGCGCGGTGCTGGCTGGCCTGCTCTGGGCAGGGCCGCCGACGCCTGCCGAGCCATCGCAGCCCGAGCCGCCGAGCGAAGCGGCGCCCGAGCAGCCGACCAACGACTCTCCGCTGACCGTCACCACCCGGCTGACGCCGGATCCCTCGCACATCGGCGATCTGCTGACGCTCGAGGTGATCGTCGCGTTCCCCAAGGACCACTCGGTCAACCTGCCCAACGGCCTCGACTTCTCCCCGCTCGAGCTGGTCGGGATCGAGGAGGGCGAGGTCGAGTCGACCGGCAGCACCCTGAGCCAGCGCTTCACGATCACCTTGCAGCACTTCGACGTCGGTGAGGCGAGGGTGCCGAGCTTCCCGGTTACGTGGATCGATCCCAACGACGCGGTCCACACCCACCAGGTCGCGCCGCACCGGTTCGTGGTCGAGAGCCTGCTAGCGAACGAGTCGGAGCCGCAGGTCCAGGGCGAAGACCCGCCGATCTCGCTCGAGTACCCGGACGAGCGCCTGGCGTTGATCCTCTACAGCGTCGCCGCGGGCCTGACCTTGGCCGCGGGCTTGCTAGTGCTGTGGCGGACCTGGGCCCGCCGGGCCAAGCCGATCGTGCTGCCGCCCCCGGTGCCGGCCCACGAGCGCGCGCTCGCGGATCTCCAGCAATTGGCGAGCGAGCGCGAGCTGCTGCTGACGCGCGGGCAGGCGCAGGACTACTACGTGCGGCTGACCGAGATCGCCAAGCGCTACCTCGAGCAGCGCTTCGGCATCGACGCGCTCGACAGCACGACCGAAGAGATCCGCGCGCTGCTGCGCCGCGAGGGCAGGCGGATCCATCCGCTCGAGCCGGCCGCGCTGCTGCGGATGCTCGAGGACTTCGACTTGGTAAAATTCGCTCGGCTCTCGCCGGGCGAGGACGAGGCCCAAGCCGCCCTGCACGAGGTCCGCGAGCTGGTCGAGCGCAGCCGGCCGGATCGCGTCGACGCGAGCGCGAGCGAGGCCGTGACCCCGCCCGACGAGCGCGCTCGGGCGCAGCGACCTGACTTGGTCGGGCCGACGAAGCCGCTCCCGAGCGAGCCCGCGAGCTCCGACTCGTCCGAGGAGGGCGGCGCATGAGCTGGTTGCTGCGCGTGATTGCGCTCGCCGGGCTCGCGCTCGCGCTGGTGCTCGGCGGCTTGGCGGCAGCGCTGGGCGAGAACCTTCGCCACATCGTGTTCGCGCAGCCGCTGTGGCTCTTGCTCTTGGCCGCGCCCGCGCTGGCGCTGGGCCTGCGCGCGGGGCTGAGCCGCGGGCCCGCGACGCTCCGCTTCTCGCGGCAGCGCAGCTTGGCGCGGGTCGACCCCGGGTTCGCGGTCCGGATCGCCGATCTGCCGGACGGCCTGCGGCTCGCCGCGATCGTGCTCTTGGTGATCGCCTGCGCGCGGCCGCAGTCGACCCGCGCGAGCGAGCGGCTCGAGCACGAGGGCATCGACATCGCGATCGTGCTCGACCTGTCCGAGTCGATGGCGAACGACGACATCTACCCCGATCGCCTGAGCGCGGCCAAGCTGGTGATCGACGACTTCATCGCTCGGCGGCCGCACGATCGCATCGCGCTGGTCGGGTTCGGCTCGCACGCCTCGACGATCGCCCCGCTGACGCTCGACCATCAGGTCCTGCGCAGCCTGATCTCGCGGGTTCGGCTCGGCGTGCTCGAGGGCCAGACCACCGCGATCGGTGCGGGCCTCGGCGTGGGCCTGAATCGGCTCGAGGCGTCCGAGGCGACCAGCAAGGTGATCGTGCTGCTGACCGACGGGGTCAACAACGCGGCCGGCCTCGATCCCGACACGGTCTCGCAGGAGGCCGCCAAGCGGGGGGTCCAGATCTACACGGTGCTGATGGGCCGCGAGCTGGGCGGCAACGTCGACCCCGCTCAGCTCGAGCGGCTCGCGGCCGCGACCGGGGGCTACGCTTACTTGGCCAGCGACATCGAGGCGCTCGAGACCAGCTTCCAGGATCTGCTCGACAAGCTCGAGAAGTCGGCGATCGCTGGCGAGCCGATCCGCGCCGAGCTGTTCTCGCTGCTGCTCTGGCCGGCCTTGCTGCTGCTCGTGCTCGACGTGCTGCTGCGCAACACTCGACTCCGGAGGTTCCCGTGACCGCGTCTGGGTCGCTTGTCGGGTTTGCCCTGCACTGGGCGGAGGGCGGCTGGGCAGACCTGAGCTTCGCCCGGCCCTCGCTCGCGTGGCTGGCCGTGCTCGTCGTGCTGGCGATCCTCGCCTACCTGTGGGGCGCCCAGCAGCGCGAGCGGGCGCTCGCAGCCCTCGGTCAGCGCCTGCTGATCGAGCGGCTGGTCGCGAGCGTGGCCCCGGCCAAGCGGCTCGCTCGCGCCATCTTGGTCGTCAGCGCGCTCGCTTTGCTGGTCGTCGCGCTGATGCGGCCGCAGTACGGCGGCGTCGCCAAGGTGCTGCCGAGCAGCGGCCTCGATATCGTGCTGGTCGTCGACTACAGCAAGTCGATGCTGGCCCAGGACGTGTACCCGAGCCGCAGCGAGCGGCTCGAGGCCGAGCTCGCGCGCTTCATTGACGAGTCGGGCCGGCGAGGCGATCGCGTCGGCGTGGTCGTGTTCGCGGGCGCGGCCCGGGCGTTCCCGCTGACCTCGGACATGGACGTGCTGCGGCTCTTCCTCGAGCGCGCCGATCCGCGGACCGAGAACCCCGGCGGGACCGCGATCGGCAAGGCGCTCGACAAGGCGGTCGATCTGCTGGTCGCGGTGCGGCGCGAGGACGCGGCCGCGCGCGCGGGTGGGGAGCCGAGCTTGCTTGGCTTCGGTGGCGATGGCGGGGACGACGAGGAGCAGGGCCGCGAGAGCGAGGGCGAGACCTACTCCGATGCCGATCAGGTGATCGTGCTGCTGACCGACGGCGAGGACACGGTCGGCGATCCGTTGAAGGTCGCCGAGCGGGCGGCCCAGCTCGGCATCCGGATCTACTCGGTCGGGATCGGCTCGACCTCCGGTGAGCCGGTCTTGCGCTACGACGAGAAGGGCGAGCCGGACGGCTACGTGACCGACGAGCAAGGCAAGCCGGTGATGACCCGGCTCGACGGCGAGACGCTCGAGTCGTTGGCGAGCGCGACCAAGGGGGAGTTCGTGCGGGTCGATCCCGATCGCTTCGGCCTCGACGAGGTCCGCGAGCGGATCGCCGAGCTCTCGACCGCGCAGCGCGAGCAAGCGGTGATCCTCCACCGGCAAGAGGGCTTTATCGCGTTCGTGCTGCCTGCGCTGGTGATGCTCTGCGTCGCGCTGGGCCTCGACGATCGTCGCCGCGCGGGCTCGCCCACGACGGGCTCGGCCACCGCACTGCCGACCAGTCATTTGGGCGGACGCGAACCGAAGGGAGGAGCTGGATGAGCGTCACGAAGATCTCGCTCGCGCTCTTGATCGGCTCGTGCACGAGCTTGACCGGGAGCGTGGTACCCCTGCTCGGGGAGGGCGGCATGGACGACGCCAGCTGGCTCGCCCAGCTGCTCGCGCGGACCGATCCCGACGTCGACGCCGCGATCGATGCCTACACCGCCGGCGACCTCGACTCGGCGCTCGAGCACATCGACCTCGCAATCGCGCGCCGCGGCGAGCGACCCGAGCTGCTCTACGACCGCGGCCTGATCTTGGTCGCCCAGGGTGACCGCGAGGGCGCCAAGTCGGCGTTCGAGCGCGGGACCGAGTCCGACGTGCTCGCGGTCCGGGCCTCGTCGAGCTACGAGCTCGGCAACCTCGCGATGGCGGCGGAGGACTGGGAGGGCGCGATCCAGCGCTACATCGAGTGCTTGCGCGTCGCGCCCGACCACGAGAACGCGAAGTGGAACCTCGAGCTCGCGCTGCAACGCAAGCGCGAGCAAGAGAAGAAGAAGCAGGAGCAAGAGAATCAAGACCAGCAGAAT
>CBFGLP010001255.1:0-2430 GCA_965649595.1 uncultured Myxococcales bacterium
CCAGCTCTTTCGGCCCTTTCACCAGGCCCCGCAAGACATCGCGCGCTCGGCTGGTGGGCTCGGCCTCGGCCTCGCGATCTCCAAGGGCATCGTCGAGTTGCACGGCGGGACGATCGATGCGCACAGCCGCGGGCGCGATCAGGGCACCGAGTTCATCGTCAGGATCCCGATCTGCGACGAGCCTCCCCTAGTCGCGTGCCGCGTGCCGGATCCACGCGAGCCCGCGTCGCGCGTGCTCGTGGTCGAGGACAACGAGGACTTCGCTCAGCTGCTCGCCGAGCTGCTCCAGCGCGACGGTCACGACGTCCTCGTCGCGTACTCCGGCCGCCAGGCGATCGAGCTGGCCTCCCACACCAAGCCCGACATGGTCCTGTGCGACATCGGCTTGCCGGACATCAGCGGCTACGAGGTCGCGCGCACCCTCAGCGCAGACGAGCAGCTGCAAGGGACCCGGTTGATCGCTATCTCGGGCTACGGACAACCGGAGGATCGCCGTCGCTCCGCCGACGCCGGCTTCGATGCTCATCTGACCAAGCCAGTCACCCTCGATGCGCTTCGCGATCTCCTCGCGCCCAACCTGAAGCCCAGCTAACGAGATCGTCTGCATCTTTTCTCATACCCTCTCATGACAGATAGCCGTCGGGGCGAGCCCTCGAAGGAAGTGGAAGCCAAGCGACGTAGCGCCTACGATCAGTCGATGGCTCGGCCCTGATGCAGGAAGAGACGCCGACGCAGGGACCTCGCACCCGAACCGCATGGGTCCTCGCGGACTTGCAAGCCGACGCCGATGCAGCTCTGCTCGCGTTGAGCCCCGACTTTCGAGTCGAGCGCCTCGCCATCACCCAAGCCCTGCTAGCGAGCACCGACGACGCCGAGCTCCCGGACCTGCTCGTGCTCGATCAGCGGCAGACGAGCGACTCGGTCGCGCTGCTCACCAGCCTACGTGCGCGTTGGAGCGCAGCGACGCTACCGATCATCGTGATCGTCGAAGCCGGGGCGCCCCTCGACCTGCTCGCGGCGATCGACGCAGGCGCGAACGACTGCATCGATCGACCCTACGCTCCTGCCGAGCTGCGAGCCCGGGCGCGCCACCGTGCCCGCTGGAGCCGATCTGGGCCCCTCTCGGCGAGCTGGCCCGAGCCCCGCCGGCTCGAGCAGCTGACCGTCGAGCTGCAGCGCAGCGAAGAACGCTTTCGCACGCTCGCCGACAACGCGCCCGATCTGATCGATCGCTTCGATCGCGAGCACCGCCACAGCTTCGTCAACCAAGCCGTCACGCGGATGACCGGGATCCCGGTCGAGCGCTATATCGGCTCCACCAACGCCGAGCTCGGGCTGCCAGACGAGCTCGTCCGCCGGATCGATTCGCACGTCGGCCAGGTGTTCGCGAGCGGGACGCCGAGCACGATGGAGTTCGAGTTCGAGAGCACCGCGGGCCCGGTGTTCCTCGAGACCCGCTTCGTGCCCGAGCTCGATCGCCATGGCCGAGTCGAGTCGGTATTGGCGATCAGCCGCGACATGACCGAGCGCATCCGCGCCGAGCAAGCGCTCGAGGACAGCGAGCGGCTGTTCCGGGCCACCTTCGACGCCGCCGCGGTCGGCATCGGTCACGTCGACTTCGCGGGCCGCTGGCTGCGAACCAACGAGCGCCTGCGCGAGATCACTGGCTACTCGGCCGAGGAGCTGCACGCTCGAACCTTCCGCGACATCACGCACCCCGACGACCTCGCGGCCGACCTCGCCAACATCGAGCTGCTGCTCGAGGGGCGCATCTCCAGCTATCGGATGGAGAAGCGCTACATCCGAAAAGACGGATCGATCGTCTGGATCAACCTGAGCGTGTCGTTGCTCCGCAGCCCGACCGGGGAGCCGCGCCACTTCATCAGCGTGATCGAGGACATAACCAGCCGCAAGCAGGTCGAGCAGGCGCTGCGCGAGTCGGATCGGCAGAAGGACTGGTTCCTCGCCGTGCTCGGTCACGAGCTGCGCAACCCGATCGCGGCGATCCGCACCGCCAGCGAGTGGCTACGCGCGATCGACTCGGCCGACGAGCGCCTGCGTCGCGTGCATGGTGTGCTCGACCGGCAGACCAGCCACGTCGCGCGCCTGCTCGACGACCTGCTCGACATCTCGCGCATCACTCGAGGCAAGCTGACGCTCTCGCGCTCGACCATCGATCTGGTCGAGATCGTCCGCCACGTGGTCGAAGATCGCCGCGGACAGCTGATCGAGCGAGGCCTGCAGCTGCGGCTCGCGCTGGCGGAGTCGCCCGCGTGGATCGAGGGCGACGCGGTCCGGCTGGCGCAGGTGTCCGACAACCTGATCGGCAACGCGATCAAGTACACCGAGGCGCCAGGCCTCATGGCCGTCAGCGTCGCCCGCGAGGGCGACCACGCGGTCCTTCGCGTGCTCGACAGCGGCGTCGGGCTC
>CBFGLP010001256.1:0-9649 GCA_965649595.1 uncultured Myxococcales bacterium
CTTCCGACCGAGCAGCTTCATCTGCAAAGCTGATGCAGCCCAGGAGAACGGCTGTCCCTGGGGGATGGCGAACGGCGACGACGTCGGAGTCCGACTCCGCGACCAGCATTGTAGCGGCGAGAGTTCCGCCTGCGATGGCGACCTCGGAGAGTGGAAGATATGGCAGACTACCGATGCGTGCGCCGACTACGAGGCCTGCACGCCTGGCGCGCCGACCTGTGCTTGCACGTCGACCGCCCATTGGTACCCAACCGAGATCAGCGACACCGATATCGATGGCACACAATACCTGAATGGCGATGTGATTCCATTTCCCAAGACAGACATTCGCATCGAGGTCGAGGAGTCGAACACGCCGGGACACCTCCGCGCACGGTTCTGCAAGGTCGAAGATCCGCCCACGGAGCTGATGAACTCCGTGCATTTCCACTTTGAGGATGACCTAAAAACCATCACGCTCGACCAGACGCTCAGCAAGAGCGCAGGTGAACCGGAGTGCACGGATTACGCCGAAATCGTCGGCGAGGAGACGTACACCGAAGGCATGGTCTTGGCGGGCACCTGGCGCATCGTCTCGCCAAAAGATTCGGCCAACCAGTGGACCTACGATTGCAAGGCTGCGCTCGCCAACGCTCCAACCGGAACATGCTGGTGGGACGACAGCCTCCCGCCGATCGAGCGGACCTGCACCGGTCCGTGAGAAGCCCAGTACCATCCACACCAGTCAAGTGCTGGCTGCCGCGTCATCGACGGGCATCAGCATCTCGATCTCGCACATGCATTTATCCTGGTCGAGGAGATGACAATGAATAGCCATGACGACTTCATGACCGCGGACTGGCCCACCCCACCGATCCAACCAAGATGGCCCAATGGCCATGAAAAGGAATTTGAATTAGTCATGTCACGTCTATCTCGTTTCATCGTCACCATCGCCCCCACGCTCGCTGCGTCGATCACTGTCGGATGCGAAGAGCCAGACACGCTAGCCGCTGATGTCGAGATCGTCGAGGGCGAGGTGGCGCTCGACGCAGACTCGGAGCTCGACGACGTACCCGAGGACATCGGGGCTTCCAAAGCACCGGCGGTCGCGGTCGACGACGTTGCGATGGGTCCCGCGAAGCTCCTGCAAAAGCCGAAGCTGTGGCCCCCCTTTCCGTCCGGTACGTCCTACCTCTGCACCCAGGGACCGGGAGAGGCCACGTCTCACCACTTCAACAATACGAGGTACGCGCTCGACTTCGACACCCCCAACGCTGGCGCAGCTCGGCCCGTCGTCGCCGCGCTGGCCGGCCAAGTCGCCTATGTGGAGGATCAATGTGTCGAGGGTAACAAAGCCTGTGGCGGTGGGTTCGGCAACCACGTCAAGCTGAGCCACGGTGGTGACTACTATACGATCTACGCGCACCTCTCGTCGGTGGCGGTCGACAAGGATGCGAAGGTAGGCCGTGGCCAGTTGTTGGGGTACGAGGGCAGCACCGGCAACTCGCAAGGTGACCACATCCACTTCAGCCTGCACCAAGGCAACGCTGGGATCGCCGCGATCAGCCCGAGCGTCTCCTACAGGCTGAGGGACAAGGACGTCACCAACAATGAAGGATTCAGCGAACGCCACGCGGCGGACCACGTCTGCGGGATTCCGGGTGGTCACACCTACCGCTCGGATAACGCCTGCACCACCGTCTACGACACGCTCGCCACGGCCAAGCCAATCCTGAACGACACGACCTATGCCGGTGAGACTTGCTCGGTGGGCGATGTCGACTACTTCAAGTTCGGAGGCAAGGCCGGGAGCTTCTCCGCCACGATCACGTCTACCGACGAATCGATCTCCGATTGCAGCTGCGCGATCCTCGATGCGCAAGGCCACCAGCTGAAAGAAGGCGGCTCGGAGGGCTACATCCGCGACGACCATTACAACGGCTCCGAGGGGTGCGCGTGCTCGTTGAGCAACGCTTCGACGGATACGTACTACCTGAAGGTCTACTCGCAGATGCCTGGCGCGTACCTGATGGACAAGACGCTGCCATAGAGCACCGACATGATGCGCCGAGGTGCCCAGCCACGGGCGCCTCGGCGCACCATTCGAGCTCGGTCGCCTCACTCCTCCATCCAAGCCACGACCATCTCGAACGCCAGGTCCTCGCTCTCGCTCCCCTCGACCAGCGGCCGCATGTGCTTGGCCGCAAACTCCCGCCGCTCGTCGACGCTCCCGCCGTCGAGCACGATCCCGACCGCCCCCGAGAGCGCCAGCACCCGCTTGCTCAACAGCGAGTCGACCCGCTCGAGCTCCGCCAGCGCGAGCTGCCGCAGCGCCTTGCCGTCGCGCCGGAGCCCCGCGTCGATCAGCGCCACCGCCTCGGCGGCCGCCTCCCCCACCCGCTCCGGCTTCGCGGTGCTCATCACCTCGGCCCAAAACGCCGACTTGCCGAGGTCGAGCCAGGGCGCGGTCTCGACGTACACCTGATAGACCGCAGCGAACCACGCCGCCTGCGTGTCGACGTCGACGGGCCCGTCACCCGCGGGCCCGAGCTCGCGCTCGAGGTTGTCGCGCTGCGTGAAGTAGACCCGCATCGCGGCCCCGCCCGCGTACGCTTGCCGGTCCCCGCGATCGAACATCCGCATCAGCAAGAGCGCCCGCTCCGGCTCGGTGAGCACGTGCTGCTCGTCCCGCAGATCGCTCATGCGGGTCACGTAGGGCAGCCGCTCCTGCCCGCCGAGCACCTCGATCAGCGGCAGCGGGATGAAGCGCAGCTCGTGTAGCGCCTCGGCCGAGGCCCGGAAGAAGCGCGCCCGCTCGGCCCCGTTGTCGAGGATCGGTCGGGTGTCGCGGTTCGGCTCGATCCCAGCGAGGTAGGGCCGCAGCAGCTCGTCGTTGGCGACCAAGAGCGCGTCGATCTGGTCGAGCTTGGTGATCCCGAGCATCTTGGCCTCCTCGGTGAGCATGGGCCACTGCTCGAGCGGCGCTCCGCTCAGCTGCCCGACCCCGTCGGGCTTGCGCGCGGCGAGGATCAGCCAGTCGCGGTCGCCCACACGGTAGAGCCGGTAGTCGGGGAACTTGCGATCGACCGCCGCGAGCACGCTCAGCAGCAGCTCGTTGGACAGCTCGTAGCCGTGCATCCACTGGGCGAGGATGCCGTCGTCGGTCAAGTAGCGCTCTATCTCCTCGTAGAACTCGACGGTGAAGAGGCTCGACACGCCCGCGACCCACGGGTTCGAGGGCTCGGACACGACGATGTCGTACTGGCCTTCGGCGGCGGCGAAGTAGGCCTTGGCGTCGTCGAAGATGATGTTGCTGCGCGGGTCGTTGAAGGTTCGTTCGTTGACCGGGGCGAACAGCTGGGCGCCCTCGGCCATGTGGGGCTCGATCTCGACGGTGTCGAGCCGCTCGAGCGTGGGCGAGGCCAGGATCACGTGGCTGGTCACGCCCGAGCCCATGCCGATCGTCGCGGCCTCGCGCGCGTCGGGTCGCGCGAGCAAGGGGATGATCCCGAGCAAGAATTGGGTCGGCTCGTCGCCGGCGAGCTGCGGGCCCTCGTGTTGCTCGCGGCCTTCGGGCCAGCGGATCGTCTGTACGGTCGCGTCGGGCTTGCCGTTGGTGTAGAGCGTGAACGCCCCGGGGAACTCGACGTCGGTGGTCACGGTCACCGTCGCGGTCCGGCCGTCCACGTGCATGACCACTTGGTAGTCGTCGTGCATCTTGGTCTTGCCCCTGCGGAACACGCCGGCCGCGAGCACGCGCGGGTTGACCTCCATCAAGCCGTAGCCGATCGCGGTCATCGCGACGGTCGAGACGGCCGCGAAGTAGAGCGTCTTGCGGATCTGCTGGTTGCGCGGCCGCAGCACGGTCTCGCGCTGCACGATCCACACGCCGAGCAGCATGTCGATCAGCGCGCCGGTGACGATCGTCGCCTTGAGGCCGATCAGCGGGAGCATGACCATGCCGGCGAGCACGGCCCCGGCGATCGAGCCGAGCGTGTTGACGCCGTAGACCTTGCCGACGGCGGCCTCGGACTCGCCGCGGCGCAGCAGCACATGGGTGACGAGCGGCAAGGTCATGCCCGCGCAGAAGGTCGCCGGCAGCATCACGGCGAGGCAGGCGAGGTAGCGCAACACGTTGAACAGCACCCACATGCCGACCGTGCGCTCGTTCGTCTCGCCGCCGAGCAAGAACACGCCACCGACTCCCCACACCGCCAGCCGGTACATCGGGATCGTCGCGATCGCGGCCATGCCCATCAGGATCTGCACGAGCCCGAGCGTCAGCTCGGGCCGGCGGAAGCGATCCATCCGCTTGCGGACCCACAGCCCGCCCAGCGCGAGGCCGAGCACGAAGGCCGAGAGCATGACCTCGAACGAGTGCGTGGCCGAGCCGAGCACCATCGAGAGCATGCGGATCCACGCGATCTCGTACATGCACGAGCTGAGCCCGGTGCCCAGCGCGATCGCGAGCATCAGCGCGACCAGCTTCTGTCCCCGCGCGGCTTGGACCTCGGGCTCTACGTCGGCGTCGACGTGGTGAGCCTCTGCGGGCCCCTCGGTCGCGACCTCGATCGCGCCCGCGTCGAGCGGTGCGTCGGCCGAGCGCCCGCGCTCGCGCAGGCAGATCAGCATGATCACGAAGTTGACCGCCGCCGCAGCGAGCAGCGTCCCGGGCAGGCCCAGCAGCGGAACCAACAAGAAGCCCGAGATCACGGCTCCGATCGCGGCGCCAAAGCTGTTCGAGAAGTACAGGAAGCTCAGGATCTCGCCCGAGCGGGCACGATCGCGCCGCAGGATGCCGACGCTCATCAGCGGGAAGGTCGTCCCCAGCAAGATGCAGGGCGGGGCGATCAAGAGCGCCGCGAAGCCCCACTTGACCGCAGCCACCCCATCGCCGCCCACGGCCGGGAACAGCACGTCGTAGCACAGCCGCGTGACCACGTCGTAGAGCCACGGGAACGCGACCGCGTACAGGCCGATCAACCCTTCGACCACACCGTACGCGAGCACAGGCCGACGCACGCGCTCGCTCGCTCGGCTGGCCAGGAGCGAGCCCAACGACATGCCGCCCATGAACAAGGCGAGCACGAGGATCTGGGCCGTCGCCGCGCTACCGACGAAGAGCTTGAGGTAGCGGGACCAGAGCGACTCGTAGACGAGCCCGCTGATGCCGGAGAGGAAGAAGAGGAGGAAGAGGTGCCGCGAGCGGCCCATGGCGGCCGGAGGATAGTAGGTTTGCGACAGACCTCCGGGGGGGCCGGCCCATCTTTTGGCGCTCGCGCTGGCCCTCCACTCACGCCCACGCGGTGGTGGCCTCTGTTCTGGTGTGCAGTGCCCGCAAGGCGCTTCGACGCGTGCTTGTGGTCTTCGCGCCGCTGCGCGACGATCGACATCCCCTTCGACCCCTCCGGGGGCCGACTCCGCCCAGCACGCGGCAGCATCTGCGCGCGGCTTGGCAGACCTTCCTACTTAGTGTAGAAAATACACCAACACGATCGCCGTCGAAGCCCGCCACATGACCCCGCCCTCTGCAACCACGGGACTGCTGACCGACCTCTACCAGCTGACGATGGCGCAGGGCTACTGGAAGCTCGGTCGAGCCGACCAGCGCTCGCTGTTCAACCTGCACTTTCGCAAGCCGCCGTTCGGCGGGGCGATCACGCTCGCGTGCGGGCTCGAGCAGGCGCTCGAGCTGATCGAGCAGCTCGGCTACTCCGACGAGCAGCTCGCCTACTTGGCCAAGCTGCGGGGCAATGACGGCGGTCCGCTCTTCGATCCTGGCTTCCTCGATTGGCTCGGCGCCCTGCGTCCGAGCGTCGACGTCGACGCGATCCCCGAGGGCACGGTCTGCTTCCCGCAAGAGCCGCTGCTGCGCCTCCAGGGCCCGCTCGCACAGTGTCAGCTGCTCGAGACGGCCCTGCTAACGATCGTGAACTTCCAGACCCTGATCGCGACCAAGGCCGCACGCGTGGTCTTGGCCGCGGGTGGCGACGCGGTGCTCGAGTTCGGCCTTCGTCGCGCGCAAGGGCTCGACGGCGGCGTATCGGCCAGCCGGGCCGCGTACGTGGGTGGAGTCGCGGCGACCTCCAACGTCGAGGCTGGCATGCGCTTCGGGATCCCCGTCCGTGGCACGCACGCACACGCGTGGGTGATGGCGTTCGAGCGCGAGCAAGACGCGTTCGCGGCCTACGCCGAGGCGATGCCCAACAACTGCGTGTTCCTGGTCGACACCTACGACACGCTGACCGGCGTCGAGCGGGCGATCGTCGAGGCCGAGAAGCTACACGCGCGCGGCCACAAGCTCGCGGGCGTGCGGCTCGACTCGGGTGACCTCGCGGCGCTGAGCAAGGCCACGAGGGACAAGCTCGACGCGGCCGGGCTGCGCGACGCGGCGATCGTGGCCAGCTCGGATCTCGACGAGTACGCGATCACCGAGCTCAAGCAGGCCGGAGCCAAGATCTCCGTGTGGGGCGTCGGTACGCGCTTGGCGACCGCCTACGACCAGCCCGCGCTCGGCGGCGTGTACAAGCTCGCGGGGCTGCAGCGCGAGGACGGCAGCTGGCGGCGGATGGTCAAGCTGTCGGAGAACCCGATCAAGACCTCGCTGCCGGGCTTCTTGCAGGTTCGTCGGCTGCGCTGTGGCGGGGCACCGATCGGCGACGTGATCTACGACGAGGAGCTCGGCGCACCGGAGGCGGGCGAGCCGACCTGCTCGCTCGATCCCCGCTCGAGCGAGACCTCGTGCTTGCCCGAGTTCGACAGCAGCGAGGACTTGCTGCGGCCGGTCATGCGAGGCGGCGAGCGGATCGGCGAGCTGCCCGACATCGAGCAGGCGCGCGCACGGGCCCGGGCGGAGCTCTCGTCGCTGCCGCCCGAGCTGCTGCGCTTGAAGGACGCCGACCGCTATCCGGTGACGCTCGAGGCCCGGCTCGCCAAGCTCGAGCGCGAGCTGATCGCCGCCGCGGAGGGATAGCAGACCCATGCCCTACACCTACGAGCATCCCCGCCCGGCGCTGACCGTCGACTGTGTCGTGTTCGGGCTCGACCTCGACGAGGACGACCTCGAGGTGCTGCTGATCCGCCGCGGGCTCCAGCCCTTCGTCAACCGCTGGGCGCTGCCCGGCGGGTTCGTGCGGATGGACGAGACGCTCGAAGAGGCGGCCCTGCGCGAGCTCGAAGAGGAGACCGGGCTGAGCAAGGTGTTCTTGGAGCAGCTCTACACGTTCGGCGCGCTTGACCGAGACCCGCGCGAGCGGATCGTGACGGTCGCCTACTATGCGCTAGTAAAGCTCTCGGATCACAAGGTCAAGGCCGCGACCGACGCCTGCGACGCGGCGTGGTTCTCGATCCACGATCTGCCCGAGCTGGCGTTCGATCACCGGCAGATCTTCGAGGTCGCGCTCGAGCGGATCCGCGGAAAAGTCCGTTATCAGCCGATCGGCTTCGAGCTGCTGCCCAAGAAATTCACGCTCACGCAATTGCAGCGAATGTACGAGATCCTGCTCGAGCGGCAGCTCGACAAACGCAACTTTCGCAAGAAGATCCTCGCAATGGACCTGCTGGTCGAGCTGGACGAGGTCCAGCGCGACGTCGCCCACCGGGCGGCGCGGCTGTACAAATTCGATGATCGTCACTATCGCCGATTATTGAAGCAGGGGTTCTCGTTCGAGATTTGATCGAATCTAGCGAGCACGAATTCGTCGAATCGCCGCAGGAGACATCGAAGCCATGCCCAAGCGCAATGCACTGATCCTCGTAGACCTGCAGCCAGACTTCATGCCCGGCGGAGCGCTCGCTGTGCCCGAGGGCGACGCGGTGCTGCCGATCGTCGAGGCGCTGATCAGCCGCGCCGGGCTGCACGAGCTGATCGTCGCTACGCAGGACTGGCACCCACGCGAGCACGGCAGCTTCGCGGCCAACCATGACGGGCGCTCGCCGGGCGAGGTGATCGATCTCCACGGGCTCGCCCAGGTGCTGTGGCCGATCCACTGCGTGCAAGAGACCGCCGGGGCCGAGCTAGCGCCCGCGATCGCGGCCCGGCGTGACGCGATCGCGGCGGTGTTCCGCAAAGGCATGGATCCGCGGGTCGACAGCTACTCGGGTTTCTTCGACAACGGCCGCCGCAATACGACCGGCATGGGCGAGTGGCTGCGCGCGCGTGGGATCGAGGCGGTCACGGTGGTCGGGCTCGCGACCGACTACTGCGTCAGGTTCACGGCCCTCGACGCGATTGAGCTCGGGTTCGAGACCACGCTCGTGCACGACGCCTGCCGGGCGGTGAATTTGCAGCCGGGCGACGGCGAGCGGGCGCTCGAGCAGCTGCGGACATCCGGAGCTCGGGTGATCGACAGCGCAGCGCTGCTGCGGGAGAGTGAGGCCAAGTGAGCGACGAGCAGAACGAGATCGAGACGATCGGCGAGGGCAAGTGGGTGCGGCTGGTTCGCAAGGGCCGCTGGGAGTTCGCTCAGCGGACCGTCGGAGGCACGGCGGCGCTGCTGGTTGCCATCACTGACGATCGAGAGATTGTCCTGATCGAGCAGCTCCGGCCCGCGCTCGGCAAGCTGGTGATCGAGCTGCCTGCCGGGCTGATCGGGGACACGGCGGGGGCCGAGGACGAGGCGCCCGAGCTGGCTGCGGCGCGCGAGCTGGAAGAGGAGACGGGCTTTGTCGCCGAGGCGCTCGAGCTCGTCGCGGAGGGACCTGCGAGCGCCGGGCTCAGCGACGAGCACATGCTGATGTTCCGCGCGACCGGGCTGCGCCGCGTAGGCGCGGGCGGAGGGGTCGAGCACGAGCAGATCGTCACGCACGTGGTGCCGCTCGAGGGGATCGAGGGGTGGCTGGCGGCGGCGGAGAAGCGGGGGTGCTTGGTCGATCTCAAGGTCTGGAGCGGGCTGTACTTCGCTCGGCCCTGATCGATCCTCGGCTCAGGGCCGGCGGTCTGGCGTGAGCAACTCGGCGACCGTGCGAGCCTGCGGGGCTGCCCTCAGCCAGCGCTCGAGTCGATCGCGATCGGTGCACGCCTCGAGGGTCGCGCGCTCCTCGGGTGTCGGCTCGAGCCCGAGGGTGTCCAGGAGGAGCAGCAAGGCTTTGCGTAGACCCTGAGCTTCCCCCTCGGCCCGGCTCTTCTCCTGAGCCTCGCGCTGAATGCGAACGTACATGTAGCTCTCTTGCTCGTACTCGCTGACCGGCTCGTCCAGCTCGGGCGGCAACTCTTGCTTGACCTCTCGTGCGACGCTGTTGCTCAGACCTGCCATGATGAGCCGAGCATAGCGTCGAAGTTGGGCTGGAGGTAGGCCTGCGCAGGCTTTTAGAGCCACTTTTGCTGCCCTGCACGCATGCCGGGAGCGACCATGCACGGCTGCCGTGACGGCGGCCCAACCAGGATCTTTTCGTGCCTCGGCGAACCTCAACACCGGCTTGACCTGCTTGGGACCGATCAAATAGGGGCACAGATCCGGCTCCTGACTGAACAGCTCGTCTCGCGTCCACTCGATCACCCGCTCGGAGGGGCTGAGCATCGCGGCCGACGCCCGGCAACGAAAGCGCAGACGCAGGCCTGCACGATAGAAGGGCACCGAGAGCGATTTTTCGGGATCACAACGGAGCTGCGCTTCGAGGCTGAGCGCTTCGCTCGCGTTCTCGCGATGGGCGGGATCGGGAAACGCGA